>JANLXP010000700.1:0-3915 GCA_031365165.1 Alphaproteobacteria bacterium | reverse complement strand
CGAAGGTTGAGCGGCCCGATGCGCAGTCGGCGAACATCACGCTTGATGGGAACGTACCCGCCGACCGCGACTTCGTTTTGAATTGGAAGGTTGCGCCGAATGCGATGCCGCAAGCGACGCTTTTCCGCGAGACGATCGGCGCGGACAACTACTACCTGGCGATGATCGTGCCGCCGGCCACCACAGCGAAGGTGCGTCAACCGCGCGAGGCGATCTTTGTGATCGACAACTCCGGCTCTATGGCGGGCGAGTCGATGCGGCAGGCGAAGGCCGCGCTGATCTTGGGGCTCTCGAAGCTGAAACCGGAGGACAAGTTCAACGTCATCCGCTTCGACGACACGTTCGACGTTTTGTTTAAGACGGCAGTGCCCGCGAATGTGACGAACCTGAAGGTTGCTACGAACTTTGTGGCTGGCCTCGATGCGAACGGCGGCACAGAAATCTACGCCGCGCTGCAAGCGGCACTGCTTGACGTGACGCCGAAGGACACAACCCGTCTGCGGCAAGTGATCTTTTTGACAGACGGCGCGGTCAGCAACGAGGACCAGGTGCTGCAGGAGATCGGCAAGTCGCTCGGCCGGTCGCGTCTCTTCACCGTCGGCATCGGTTCTGCGCCGAACTCGTTCCTGATGGAGCATATCGCGAGCCAAGGCCGGGGTACCTTCACGCATATCGGCTCGGAATCGGAAGTCGTGGAGCGGATGGCGGAACTCTTCAACAAACTTGAGAGCCCGGTGATGACGGACTTGCGCGTTGCCGACGGCGTGAAGCTCGAGACCTCGCCGAATCCGATCCCGGACCTCTATTCGGGCGAGCCGGTCGTGTTGACTGCGGTCACGGGTTCGCAGTCGGGCAAGGTGAACTTGACCGGCCGCATCGGGTCGAAGCCGTGGTCGACGACGCTGGATCTTTCGACCGCGGTTGAAGGATCGGGTGTCTCGAAGCTTTGGGCAAGGTCGAAGATCACGGGCATCGAGTCGCTTCGCTATAAAGGCGGCAACGAAGGCGATATCGACGCGGCGGTGTTGAAGGTCGCGCTCGATCATCACTTAGTCTCGCGGTTGACCAGTCTTGTTGCGGTCGACGTGACGCCGAGCCGGCCGGTTGGCGAGGTGTTGAACAGCCACGAGATGCCGACGAACCTGCCGCATGGGTGGAACTTCGAGAAGGTCTTCGGTGAAGACCCTTCGAGCCCGCTCATCAAAGCCTCGCTCGACGACGCGTTGCTTCAGAAGCTCGCTGGCTCGACCAAGCCTGCGACGGCTACTGACGGCGGCGACGGCGTCGAGCTGCCGCAAGGCGACGCGGGAACGGTACTGCAATTGGTGATCGGCCTTCTGTTCCTCTCCTCGGGCACGATGCTCCTCCTCGTGCTTCGCAAACAGAAAGCCTGATGCACCGCCACCCCTCTCCCGCGGCAACGCGGGGGAGGGGACCACTTACCCGGAGAATGACAATGTTAGCGCCAGCCGAATATCTGCAGATGGAAGAAGATTATCTCACGCGAAGCCGCGAAGGCGCGAAGAAGATGACTCACACGAAGATACGAAGCTACGAAGGGGGCATTTCTTCCGGCGCGGAGCGCCATCTTAGCGTTGGATTGCGCACCTACGGTGCGCGGATGCCATCTCTTCGTAGCTTCGTATCTTCGTGTGAGCGTTCTTTTTCCTTCGTGTCTTCGCGGTTTCGTGTGAGACCACTTTCTTTGCTTGCTGCGGCGCTGATCCTCGCTGGTGCATATTTCGTAGGACATGCCGCTTACATCCAAGCCAAAGCCGTGCTTGCGCAGGTGTTGTTGGAGAGTGCGTGGCAGACGACGCTCGCGACGGGCACGCCGACCAAGGCGTGGGCTTGGGCGGATACGTGGCCGATCGCGCGGATTTCGTTTCCGTCGCTGGACCGGTCTCAGATTGTTCTTGAGGAGGCGGGTGGTGAGGCGATGGCGTTTGGACCGGCTCACGTTGCGGCCTCGGTGATGCCTGGGGCGAACGGCGTCAGCGTAATCGGTGGGCATCGCGATACGCATTTCAGCTTCATCAAGAATCTGAAGGTTGGCGACGAGATTGTGATCGACACGGCCGAGCGAAAGACCGTGCGTTACCGTATGACGGGCTCGGCGATCGTACATGCCGGCGCGTCCAGTATTTCGACGAAGGCTAAGTCGGCGCGACTCGCGCTTGTCACGTGCTATCCGTTCGAAGCGGTCGGGCGTGGGCCGTTACGTTACGTCGTCTTTGCCGAAGCGAAGTAATCGACAAGATGCGCGGCGTTATGCTTATTCCCGCGCATGCATCCACTCGACAAAGACACGACGCTCGAACGTCTGGGACCTGAGCGCCTTCGCGGACACACGAGCACGCATTATTCGAACTTCAACGGTACGTTCGGCGGCTTCACAGCGGCGACGCTGCTGCGCGCGGTGGTGGACGATCCGCGGCGGCAAGGCGTGCCGATTGCGCTCACCGTCAACTACAGCGCCGCCTTGAACGAAGGGCCGTTCGAGGTTTCGGCGCGTGAGCGGCGGACGGGCAAGTCCACACAGCATTGGTCGTTGGAGCTAACGCAAGGCGATACGGTCGCTGCGACGGCGAGCGTCGTCTGCGGCCAACGCCGGGCGGTGTGGTCGCATCATGCGGCCGAGCCGCCGCATATGCCGCCGCCGGAACAGGTGGCGGCATTCACGCAGTTCAAGCCGGGCGGCTGGACCAGCCAATATGAGATGCGGTTCATCAAGGGGGCTCCGGATTGGAACCCGCGGGGCGACGACGAAATTCGTTCGGCGCATTCGCAGCTGTGGATGCGCGATTTGCCGGAGCGGCCTCTCGATTATGTGTCGCTGGCCAGCATGAGTGACGCGTTCGTTATTCGCGCGTTCATGGTGCGCGGAAAATTCGTGCCCGTCGGAACGATCACGTTGACGACATTCTTCCACGGCAACGAAGAGGCGATGCGGGCGCAGGGCACGCATCCGCTGCTCTGCACGGCGGATGCGCATCTGTTCGCGGACGGATTCGCCGATCAGAGTGCGCATCTCTGGGGTAAGGACGGACGCTTGCTTGCGACCAGCACGCAGATCGTTTGGTACAAGGAGTAGCGGCTACTTCTCGGGCAACGCTATCGAGGCTTGGCCGAACGCGTAGCGCCAGCCTGTAGGCGTTCGCACGTAGGTGTCGCTGAACCAGAGCTTCTTCTGGACGAGCTTGCCGCCGGTCGTTGCCTTGATGATCAGCTTCGCCGTGATGATCGCCGTGTCGCCGTAAAGACGGACAATCTGTGTGCCTGGCTCTTCGTCCTGCAGCTCGTAGATGAACGTCCTTTCGTGCGCGGCTTTCAGCAGGTCGGCTTTGGTGAACGCCGCGCCCATGCCGTTCACCAGCGTAAATCCGTCGTGCAGGATGTGTTCCATGGTGGACGCATCGTTTTGCTTCACGGCGAGCTGATAGCGCGTGTCTATGTCCGCGACGATTCTTGCGTCGTCGCTGGCGGCGCTCGCGTCGCTTGGGCGCAACACGGCGAGCGCGACGCCGATCGTGATTGCTAGTGCGATCAGCCCTATCACCGCTGCTTTGGCCTTCGTGAGCAAGCGCTCGTATGTTTTGTCGTCGTCCATGGTAAAGCTCCTCAATGTTGGTACGACATGATGGTCAGGCGGCGTCGCATGGGCTTGGGAAAAATTTCTGACTTGCGGGGCCTAAGACCGTGATTTCCAAAGTTGCCATTGTTGGTGCGGGACCTGCCGGGCTTATGGCGGCCGAGCTGCTCAGCGCCGCTGGCCTTACCGTCACCGTCTACGACCGCATGCCGTCGGTTGCGCGGAAGTTGTTGATTGCGGGGCGGGGTGGATTGAACCTCACACACTCGGAGCCGTTCGAGCGGCTGGTCGCACGCTATGGGGCGGCTGCAGCGCGCTTGCGG
>JANLXP010000167.1:0-1252 GCA_031365165.1 Alphaproteobacteria bacterium | reverse complement strand
CTCAATTACATCAAGCTCGACGGCTCGATTGCCTGTCTCGTCAACGGCGCGGGCCTCGCGATGGCGACGATGGACATCATCAAGCTCTACGGCTCCTCGCCCGCCAACTTTCTGGACGTCGGCGGCGGCGCCTCCAAAGAGAAGGTGACGGCTGCGTTTAAGATCCTGCTCAAGGATCCTTCGGTGAAGGGCATCCTGGTCAACATCTTTGGCGGCATCATGCGTTGCGACATCATCGCCGAAGGCATCATCGCCGCCGCGAAAGAAACCAGCCTGTCGATCCCGCTCGTCGCGCGCCTCTCCGGCACCAACGCCGATCTCGGCAAAAAGATACTGGCTGAATCCGGGTTGAAGTTGATCCCGGCCGACGATCTCGCCGACGCCGCCGACAAAATCGTGAAGGCCGTCAAGTCCAAGTAAGGAGTTCCCCCGTGTTGCGTAGTGCTCTCGCCGCCGTCGCCTCCGCCGCGCTTGCCGCCACCGCGCAAGCCGCGGCCTTCGACGTCTATCGCGGCGCATGCCTGGACACGGGCATCGACCTCGCCAAAGTCCGCGCGCTCGCGACCGCGCAGAAGTGGGCAGCGCTCACCGATGTCGAACGCGACCAACTCGCGCCGGGTAACCCGTCGGCCCTCGAAGGCTGGGCGATCGCACGGGACGGCGGCCGCTACCTCGTTTCTATCGCAAGCAACACCGCAGGCGGCGGCGCGGGCGACCGCTCCGGCTCCAGCGTCGTTTCCTGCAGCGTGCTCACGCCGAAAGCCGACGAAGCCGCAACCGCGAAAGCTTACGCCGCTTACCTGAAGAACCCGCCCGCAACGACCGAAAAGGTCGACGGCATCTCCACCTACACCTGGTCAGTGCAGGACGCATCTTCGCTCACGATGCACTACCTCGTCGCCGGCGGCACGCTCCCAGGCCTCTCGCTCTCCGTCAGTTCCATCCGCAAATAGGACTTCGCATTTCTCATGGCCGTCCTCGTCGACAAGAACACAACAGTCATCTGCCAGGGCTTCACCGGCAATCAAGGCACGTTCCATTCGGAGCAGGCGATCGCCTACGGCACCAAGATGGTGGGCGGCATCTCGCCCGGTAAGGGCGGCACGACGCACTTGAACCTGCCGGTATTCGACACCGTTGCTGAAGCCGTCGAAAAAACCGGCGCGACGGCGAGCGCGATCTACGTGCCGCCGCCCTTCGCAGCCGACGCGATCATGGAGGCGATCGACGCCGGCGTGGCGCTGGCCGTTTG
>JANLXP010000633.1:0-8274 GCA_031365165.1 Alphaproteobacteria bacterium | reverse complement strand
GCTGGCGACGTCGTCATGGTCAAAGGCTCCAACGGTTCAAAGATGCGTCTCGTGGTCGAAGCACTCAGGGCTCTCGCGACGGCGCACCAATAGGCGGGGTTTCATGCTTCACTATTTCCTCGTTCCGCTCGCCGATCAGTTTCAGCTGTTCAATGTCTTTCGCTACATCACGTTCCGTGTCGGCGGCGCGATGATGACGGCGCTGATCATCGCGTTCATCATCGGACCGCCCTTGATCCGCTGGTTGAAGGTCAAACAGGGCAAGGGGCAGCCGATCCGCGAAGACGGTCCGCAGCGCCATATCCTGGAGAAGAAGGGCACGCCTACGATGGGCGGGTTCATGATTCTGATCGCGCTCACCGTGTCGACGCTGCTCTGGGCCGATCTCACAAACCTTTATGTTTGGACGGTGCTCGGCGTGACGCTCGGGTTTGGGATGCTCGGTTTTTGGGACGACTATCTCAAAGTCACGAAGCGTTCGTCCGACGGTGTGTCGGGGCGGTTCAAGCTGCTTGTGCAAGGCATCATTTCGATTGCGGCCGTGATTGTGATCATGGAGTTGCACCGCACGATGGGCGGTCCGGCGTCGCCAAAGCTTTCCGGAACCATCGCGTTGCCGTTCTTGAAGGATCTCGTCATTCCGCTTGGCGCGCTCTTTATCGTGTTTGGTTTGCTGGTGATTGTGGGCGCGTCGAACGCTGTGAATTTGACTGACGGGCTTGATGGACTTGCGATCGTACCGGTGATGGTCGCGGCGTCGAGTTTCGGCGTCATCGCCTACGTCGTTGGCCGCGCCGACTTCACGACGTATTTGCAGCTGCTTTATGTGCCGGGCACTGGTGAGCTTGCGGTGTTGTGCGGGGCATTGCTTGGCGCGGGCCTCGGGTTCCTTTGGTACAACGCGCCACCGGCGATGGTGTTCATGGGCGACACCGGCTCGCTTGCGCTGGGCGGTATGCTTGGAACAATGGCGGTGGCGATCAAGCACGAGATCGTGCTCGGCATTATCGGCGGGCTCTTTGTGCTCGAAGCCGTTTCGGTGATGATCCAGGTTGCGTCGTTCAAGCTCACGGGCAAGCGCGTGTTCAAGATGGCGCCGATCCATCACCATTTCGAGCAACTCGGTTGGCGCGAACCTACAATCGTCATCCGGTTCTGGATCATCTCTGTGATCTTGGCGCTGATCGGGCTCGCCACCTTGAAGATCAGGTGAGCTAAGTGATCGCTGTTCCGCTCTTCAAAGGCAAAACCGTCGCCGTTTTCGGACTTGCGCGATCGGGTATCTCTGCGGCGCGCGCGTTAATCGCGGGTGGAGCGGAGGTCGTCGGTTGGGACGACAAGCCTGACGCGCGCGAAGCGGCAGCAGGCGCCGGCGTTACGGTGCGCGATCTTGCGGGCATCGACTGGCACGGCGTCGCGGCGTTGATCTTGAGTCCAGGCGTGCCGCTCACGCATCCAAAACCGCATCCGTTCGTGGTCAAAGCGCAGGAAGCGCGCACGGAGATTATCGGCGACGTTGAGTTGTTTTTCCGCGTTGTGCGTCCGGCTGACAGCGACGGCACGCATCCCAAGATCGTTTGCATCACGGGTACGAACGGCAAGTCGACAACGACTGCGCTGATCGGGCATTTGCTGGCGCAGCTCGGCTATGACGCCGAGGTCGGCGGCAATATCGGCAAACCAGTGCTTGAGCTCGCGCCGCCTTCGCCGCGGCGCGCGTATGTCATCGAAATGAGTTCGTATCAGATCGATCTGACGCCTTCGGTTCGGCCGGATGTGGCGGTGCTGATCAACATCACGCCGGATCACATCGACCGGCACGGCACGATCGACAATTACGCCGCCGTGAAAGCGAATATTTTCCGGCATCAAGGCCGCGGCGATCATGCGGTCGTGGGTGTTGACGATGCGCATTCGTCCGAGATTTTCACGAAGCTCTCGGTTCGCAGCGGCGTTGCCGTGACGCCCGTGTCGATCGGAAAGGTGCTCGGGCGCGGCATCTTTGTGTTGGATGGAAAGCTTTACGATTCAACCGGAGCGGCGTCGCGCGAGGTACGCGATCTTCGCACGCTGACGCGCATGCCGGGCGCACACAATTGGCAGAACGCGGCTATTGCCTATGCCGCGGTTCGGCCGCTCGTCGTCGATCCGGCCGAGATCGCGCCGGCGATGACGTCGTTTCCGGGTTTGGCGCATCGTATCGAGTTGGTGGGCCAGGTCGGGCGCGTGCGCTTCGTCAACGACTCCAAGGCGACCAACGCGGATGCAGCTGCGCGCGCGCTTGCCTGTTACGAGGACACCTATTGGATCGCAGGCGGCAAAGCGAAAGCGGGCGGGATCGAGAGTCTGGCGCCATATTTTGGACGGATCAAACGCGCCTATTTGATCGGCGACGCGATGGATATGTTCGCCGCGACGCTTGGATCGCAGGTGCCGTTCGTGAAAGCGGGCACCTTGGAGGCTGCGATGCGCGCGGCTGCAAAGGACGCGGCGAGCGACGCAGGAGAGCCTGTCGTGCTGTTGTCGCCAGCGTGTGCGTCGTTCGATCAGTTTCGCGACTTCGAGCAGCGCGGGCTGGAGTTCAAGCGCGTGTTCAAGCTCATTGCCGACGAAGCGCGCCTTAAGGAAAATGCCTGATGGCATTGCTGTCGCGTACGGACCGCAGTTTGATCGCCAATTGGTGGTGGACGATCGACCGTTGGTCATTGGCTGCGGTCGCGTCGTTGATTGTGTCCGGTGTGCTGCTGACGTTGGCGGCCAGCCCCGCGGTCGCTGGGCGTATCGGCGTCGAGCCGTTTTATTTCGTTTATCGCCAGCTTAGCTTCGTTGCACCTGCGTTGATTGCGATCATCGTGGTGTCGCTGGCGACGCCGCGCGACGTGCGCCGGTTAGCGCTTGTGGTTTACGTGCTGTCGCTGCTGCTGATGATTGCGGCGTTGTTCATCGGGCCCGAGATCAAAGGTGCGCATCGCTGGCTGACGTTCGGGCCGTTTTCGGTTCAGCCGTCGGAATTCGCGAAGCCCGCGTTTGTTGTGCTTGCGGCAGCGGCACTTGCGGAAAGCAATCGGACACCTGGATTCCCGGGCGCGTTGATCGCTGGGTTCGTCTATGCGGCGTTCGGTGGGCTGCTCGTTTTGCAGCCGGATTTTGGGCAGACGATGCTGACGACAATCGTGTGCATCGCGATGTTCTTCCTTGCTGGCCTCAAGTGGCAGTGGCTTGCGCTCTTCGGTGCGGCGGGTGTGGGCGGTGGTGTCGGTGCCTATCTGTTCGTGCCGCATGTTGCGAGCCGCATCGACAGATTTTGGAGCGCCGAGGGTGATACGTTTCAGGTCGACACGTCGCTCAACGCGTTCACGCAGGGTGGCTTCGGCGGTATCGGTCCCGGTGAGGGATCGGTGAAGTTCGTTCTGCCCGACGCGCATTCGGATTTCATCTTCGCCGTCGCGGGCGAAGAGTTCGGGCTTGCCGCGTGTACGGTGCTGATTGTCCTGTTCGGCGTGATCGTTGTGCGCGCACTGCGGCACGCGGTCGATGAGCGCGATCATTTCGTGCAGTTGGCCGCATCCGGGTTGGCGACGATGTTCGGTTTGCAAGCTGCGATCAACATCGCGGTGACATTGAGCTTGATCCCGGCGAAGGGCATGACGCTTCCCTTCGTGTCGTATGGCGGGTCGTCGACGTTGGCGTTGGCGCTGACGGTCGGCATGTTGCTTGCGCTGACGCGGCGGCGCGCTTCCTCTCAACGAGGTTGGTGATGCCGGGCCCCGTCGTCATTGCGGCCGGCGGAACCGGCGGTCACATCTTCCCGGCGCAGTCGTTGGCGCAGGAGTTGGCGAAGCGCGGACGCAAAGTCGTTCTGGTGACCGACGACCGCGGGCAAAATTACGCACAAACATTTCCGCAGGCGCAGATCGTGACTGTGCCGTCGGCAACGTTCGCCGGGCGTGGGCTGGTTGGGAAGGCGTTGGCATTTGCGCGATTGGGTCGTGGTGCAATTGCAGCCTACTTCGCGCTTGGCCGCTTGAAGCCCAGCGTGGTCGTGGGGTTTGGCGGGTATCCGGCGCTGCCAACGATGTTCGCTGCGGCGCGGCGCGGATTGCCGTCCATCATTCATGAGCAAAATGCAGTCTTGGGCCGGGTGAATCGCTGGCTGTCACCAAACGTGTCGAAAATTGCGTCGGCTTTTCAAAAGCTCACGCATCTCGATCCGGTTTTGCAGCCGTTGGTGACGGTGACTGGCAATCCCGTCCGACCCGCCGTGATCGCGGCGAGGCGTCCGTACGCCAAGCCTGCGGTGGACCAACCGTTCAATCTGCTCGTCTTTGGCGGCAGCCAAGGGGCGCGCGTGTTTGCGACGTTGGTGCCGGAGGCTATGGCCAAGCTGCCCGAGGGCTTGCGCAAGCGGATCCGCCTCACTCAGCAATGCCGACCGGAGGATTTGGACGCCACGAAAGCGCGCTACGCGGCGATGGGGCTTGAGCCCACGCTGGCGCCGTTTTTTGGCGACATGGGCGAGCGCCTCGCCGCCGCGCATCTGGTGATCAGCCGGGCAGGTGCCTCCACCGTGACGGAGCTTTGCGCGGTGGGGCGGCCCTCGATCTTGATCCCCTATCCGTTCGCGATGGACGACCATCAAAGCGTTAACGCCGGGCAGCTTGCCGCCGAGGGGGCTGCCTGGATGTTCAAAGAGGCGGGCCTCACCGCCGAAATACTTGCTACGAACGTCACAGAATTGGCGCAAAACCCGGTTTTGCTTGAGGCTGCAGCGGCGAAAGCGCTAAGCCTAGGGCGAAGCGACGCCGCTTCGAGGTTGGCCGATCTCGTGGATGAGGTCGGCGGCTTCAAGCCCTGATCTTACTTCACGGAGTGTACGGCCCTCATGAGCCGGCTTTCTCTGCAAATTGGTCCTCTGCATTTCATCGGTGTCGGCGGCATCGGCATGAGTGGCATCGCCGAGGTGATGCACAATCTCGGCTACAAGATTCAGGGCTCGGATGCGGCCGATAGCGCGAACGTGAAGCGTCTGCGCGGCCAAGGAATCAAAATCTCGATCGGCCACGCCGCGGAGAATTTGGGCGAGGCCGCGGTCGTCGTCTATTCGTCGGCGGTGAAGGGTGACAACCCGGAACTTGCTGCAGCGCGGGCCCGGCAGATTCCAACCGTCAAGCGCGCCGAGATGCTTGCGGAACTGATGCGTCTCAAGAGCGCGGTCGCGATCGCCGGCACGCATGGCAAGACAACGACCACGACGATGGTGGCCTCTCTGCTTGAAGCGGGCGGATTCGATCCGACCGTCATCAACGGTGGTATCATCAACGCGTATGGCACGAACGCGCGCCTTGGTCAGGGCGAGTGGATGGTCGTCGAGGCGGATGAATCCGATGGCACGTTCATCAAGCTGCCCGCGACGATCGCGATCGTCACCAACATCGATCCTGAACACCTCGACCACTATCGCGGCTTTGAGGGTCTGAAGCGGGCTTTCGACACGTTCGTCGAGAACATCCCGTTCTATGGCTTTGCGGTGCTCTGCATCGATCACCCGGAAGTGCAGTCGATGATCGGCCGCGTGAGCGACCGGCGCTTGATCACCTACGGTTACGGCCCGCAAGCCGATGTGCGCGCGGTCAACGTGCGGTTCGAAGGGGGCGTTTCGCACTTTGACGTTCAGTTGTCCGACCGCGTGAAAGGTGGATCGCGGACGCTCGCTGGCCTCACGCTTCCAATGCCGGGCGAGCACAATGTACAGAACTCGCTGTCCGCGATCGCGGTGGCGCGCGAGCTTGGCGTGCCGGATGTGACGGTGCGCGAGGCGCTGGCGCAGTTCGAAGGTGTGAAGCGCCGCTTTACGAAGACCGGCGTTTGGAACGGCGTCACGATCATTGACGACTATGCACATCACCCGGTCGAGATCTTGTCGGCGCTGAAAGCCGCGCGTCAGGTTGCGATGGGACGGGTGATCGCCGTGGTGCAGCCGCACCGTTACTCGCGGCTCAAAGATCTTTTCAAAGAGTTTTCGACCTGCATGCACGGTGCTGACACGGTTGTCGTGTCGGATGTCTATCCGGCGGGCGAGCAACCGCTGGCTGGTGTGTCGCGCGATGCGCTGGTCGACAGCATGCGCGCGCACGGACATCGCAACGTCGTTGCGCTGCAATCGCCGGAAGAGCTCGCGAAGGTCATTTCTGAAATTGCAAAGCCTGGCGACTACGTCGTGTGCATGGGTGCCGGCACGATTACCAACTGGGCCAATTTGTTGCCGAGCCAGCTGCAGGCTTTGAGCGAAGGCAAAAGCTAGCGATGCAGACGGCGGCAGCGAGCGATCTGATCGCGCGGCTTCCGCGCGTGAAGGGGCCTTATCAGGCGAACGCGGCGATCAAGGACCTCACGTGGTTTCGCGCCGGCGGGCCTGCGGAGGTGCTCTATATCCCGTCCGACGCCGACGATCTTGCGGCGTTTCTGAAAGGCATGCCTGCCGACGTTCCCCTGACTGTGATCGGCGTCGGTTCGAACCTGTTGGTTCGCGACGGTGGCGTCGACGGCGTGGTGATCCGGCTCGGCCGCGGGTTCATGAACGTTTCGGCGGAGGCGCAGCACCGCGTTCGCGCTGGTGCCGCGGTGCTCGATGTTGCCGTGTCGAAAGCGGCGTTGGATGCGGGGCTTTCGGGACTTGAATTCATGCGAGGGATTCCTGGCGCTGTCGGCGGCGGCTTGCGCATGAATGCGGGCGCCTACGGACGCGAGTTCAAGGATGTTCTCGTCGAAGCGTTTGCGCTCGATCGCAAGGGTGAGCGTGTGCGGTTTGCGAATGCCGATATGGGCTTTGAGTACCGGTGCTCGAGCGTGCCCGCGGATTTGATTTTCATTGAAGCGCTGTTTCAGGGGGCGCCCGGCGACAAGGCCGCCATCGAAACGCGCATGAATGAGATCACCGATGCGCGCGCCTCGACGCAACCCATCAAAAGCCGCACGGGTGGCTCAACGTTTAAGAATCCGCCGGGTGAGAAGGCTTGGCAGCTCGTCGACCGTGCCGGGTGCCGCGGCCTGCGCCGTGGCGATGCCGAGGTGTCGACCATGCACTGCAATTTCTTGATCAATCACGGCCGCGCGTCCGGGAACGAGATCGAAGATCTCGGCGAAGAGGTTCGCGCGAAAGTTAAAGCCACGACGGGCATTGAGCTCGAGTGGGAGATCAAGAGAATTGGAAAGCGGGCGTGACGCCCATCTTCTGGTTGCTTGCGCGGCGTCTTCGCGCGAGCGCTAATTTCTACGTCTGATTTTGTTTGGAGGATGCCAATGGCCGAGCAACGGCACGTCGCGGTTTTGATGGGCGGGTGGTCGGCGGAGCGGCCGGTCAGTCTTGTGACAGGCAAAGGTGTCGCGAAAGCGCTACGCGATGAGGGTTTCAAGGTCACTGAGATCGACGCCGCGCGCGATGTCGCCGATGTGCTTGCCAAGCTCAAGCCCGACGTTTGCTTCAACGCGCTGCACGGGCAGTGGGGCGAGGACGGGTGTGTTCAGGGTCTGCTCGAAATTATGGGCATCCCCTATACGCACTCGGGCGTTTTGGCGTCGGCTGTTGCAATGCACAAGGAGCGTGCGAAGGCGGTGTTCCGGGGTGCGGGGTTGCCGATCGTCAACGACATCGTCGTTTCGCGTCACGACGTCGCGAAACAAACCACGATCAAAGCACCATTCGTGATCAAGCCCGTTAATCAGGGGTCAAGCGTTGGGGTCTTTATTATTCGCCCTGGGGACAATCGTCCGCCTGAGCAGTTGACGAGCCCCGATTGGAATTTGGGTGACGAGGTCATGGTGGAAGAATTCGTGCCGGGACGCGAGTTGACGGTTGCTGTCATGGACGGCAAGCCGCTCGCCGTGACCGAAATCGTCGCCAAGACCAAGTTCTATGATTTCGAAGCCAAGTACTCGGATGGCGGGTCAGAGCACGTCGTGCCCGCCAAGATTCCGGCAAAGATCTATGAAGAGGCAATGGATATTTCGGTTCGTGCGCATGTGGCGCTTGGCTGCCGCGGCGTGAGCCGGACCGATCTGCGCTACGACGACACCAAGGGTGAGCCGGGGCGGCTAATTATCCTGGAAACCAATACCCAGCCCGGCATGACGCCAACGTCGCTGGCGCCCGAGCAAGCAGCGTACACAGGAATGTCCTACGGCAGTTTGTGCCGTTGGCTGGTCGAGGATGCATCATGCGATCGTTAGTCGGCTCATCCATGGACGACGACGATCTACCGCCGCCGCCAAAGCGAA
>JANLXP010000612.1:0-3282 GCA_031365165.1 Alphaproteobacteria bacterium | reverse complement strand
TTCACCGATTGGGAACAGGTGCCGGAGTGGGAGAACATCGGCTATGCGATCGCCGAGGTGTCCGCCGACGGTTCGTTCGTGGCGACGAAGCCCGAAGGCACGGGCGGCCTTGTCAGCGTCGGCACGGTCGGCGAACAGATGCTCTACGAGATCGGCGATCCGCAGGCCTACATGCTGCCGGACGTGGTCTGCGATTTTTCTCAGGTGAAGATCGAGCAGGTCGGGAAAGACCGCGTGCGCGTTTCGAACGCGAAAGGCTATGCACCGACTTCGACATACAAATGCTCGACCACTTATGAGGACGGCTATCGCGTCGGCAATCTGGTTGCGATCGGCGGCATCGATGCGGCTGCGAAGGCGCGGCGCACGGGCGAGGCTGTACTGAAGCGGATGGACGGGATCTTGCGCCAGCGCAATTGGGGCGCGTTCACGGAGACCAGCATCGAGGTTCTGGGGGACGAGGATTCCTACGGGCCTCACAAACATCATGTCGGCGGACGCGAGGCGGTCTTGAAGCTTGCGGCGAAGCACGTGCGTCGGGAGCCGCTCGAGATTCTGATACGGGAGCTCACATCATCCGGGACGTCGTTCGCGCCGGGCACTTCTGGCTATGCGGGTCTGCGGCCGAAGGTGACGCCCGTTGTGCGGCACTTCTCGTGCGCCATCCCTAAGAAGGAAGTCACGGTCTCGGTGCATTTTTCCGGCGACAGCTTCACCGTGCCGGTCGACACGTCAGGCGGGTTCGATCCGAAGATGCTCGTTCGACCGGTCGTCGATCCTAAGATCGAGCCGACAGCGGGAAGCGTGCCGCTGATCAAGGTCGCGTTTGCGCGATCGGGCGACAAGGGTAACAACTCGAATATCGGCGTTATGGCACGCAAGGCGGCGTATGCGCCTTACATCCGCGCCGCGCTCACTGAGGCTGCCGTCGCGAAATGGTTCGTGCATTTGTTCGAAGGCGGCAAGGGCAAGGTCGAGCGGTGGGACCTGCCGGGAACGCATGCGCTGAACTTCCTGTTGCACGATGCGCTCGGTGGCGGCGGCGTTGCGAGCTTGCGCAACGACCCGCAGGGCAAAGCGTTGGCGCAGATGCTGCTTGAGTTTCCGGTGCCGGTGCCGGAAGCGATTGCGCGCGACGTTGCGTGACGACGCGTTTCGACACGCTGCTGAAGGAGATACGCGCCTGCCGGATTTGTGCGGCACACCTGCCGCACGAGCCGCGTCCTGTGTTGCGCGCGAAGCCGTCGGCCAGGATCGTCATTGCGGGGCAGGCACCGGGGACGCGCGTGCACGCGAGCGGCATGCCGTTCACCGATCCATCCGGCGATCGTCTGCGAGATTGGCTGGGCGTGGACAAGGACACGTTCTACGACGACACGCGTATCGCGATCGTGCCGATGGGGTTTTGCTTTCCGGGGCTCGACGCGAAGGTTGGCGACCTGCCGCCACGCAAGGAGTGCGCGCCCGCGTGGCGGGACAAGGTGTTTGCAGGGCTGAAGAATGTCGAACTTACGCTGCTGGTCGGACTCTATTCGCAGGCTTGGCATTTGGGCGACCGGCGCAAGGCCACGCTGACCGATACCGTGAAGGCGTGGCGCTCCTACGGCCCGGCGTTGATGCCGTTGCCGCATCCCTCGTGGCGGAACAACGCGTGGGTTAAGAGAAATCCGTGGTTCGACGAGGAGCTTCTGCCACACCTCAAGCGACGGGTTTCGCGTATCCTGCGGGCATGATGCGTGCGTTTATTCTTGTGCTGGCCGTGTTCTTGACAGGGTGCGTCGCCGAGCGGCTGCCACCGGGGCCGGGACCTACGACACCTGTGTTCGTCGATGAAGGTCATTGGCGCGCGGGTGACGGCTTCGTGCTTGGTTTGAGCCAATGGCGGGCCGAGAAGCCACGCGTCGTGATCGTCGCGCTGCATGGCATGAACGACTATGGGCACTTCATCGAGCCTGCGGCCAAGTATTGGCAGACGCGCGGCATCACCACTTATGCCTACGATCAGCGCGGCTTTGGGCGCACGGAAGGCAACGGGCGTTGGCCCGGTCACGAGGTGATGGCAGAGGACGCGCGTACGTTTGTGGCGGTCGTGCGTACGCGGCATCCAGGTGTGCCCGTCTATCTGCTCGGTGAGAGCATGGGTGGCGCGGTTGCCATGGTCGCGGCGGCCGGACGTGCCGAGCCGGTTGCCGACGGGCTTGTGCTCGTGTCGCCGGCGCTTTGGGGTTGGTCGAACCTCGACATCGTGAAGCGATCCGCCTTGTGGGCGATGATGCAGATCGCGCCTGGCAGCCGACTGACGGGCCGCGGCTTGAGCGTCAAACCATCCGACAACGAAGAGATGCTGATCGCGCTTGGCCGCGATCCCTACGTGATCAAGGCGACGCGCGTTGATGCTGTCTACGGGTTGACCGACCTCATGGAAGCTGCGTGGCGGGCGGCGCCAGGTGTGCGCTTGCCAACGATGGTGCTCTACGCGAACGGTGACGAAATCGTGCCGTCGAAGCCGATCTCTGATGCTGCGGCCACGATGCCGGGCACGAAGACAGTCGTCTGCTACGGCGATGGGTTCCACATGCTGCTGCGCGACTTGAAGGGCGAGCGGACGTGGAATGCGATCGAAGCGTTCGTCGATGGGCGCGACGCCGAGACGGGGACCTGCGCCCAACAATAGTTCAGCTGCGGGCAAGCGCCCGTGTGACTTCGGCGGCTGAGCGCTCGGACGCGAATTGTGGCGCCTGGCCCGACCACAGCGATGTGAAATCGGCGGAGCCCGCAGCTTCGGCCTTTATCCGCAACGGGAGCGTCGCGTTCGTTGCTGTTGGGAATGCGGGCGCATCCGCGCTCATCGGTCCAACTTCGCGGACGATGCGGTTCAGGATTCCGCGCGCCGGACGGCCGGTGAAGACATTGGTCAAGACGGTGTCGTGGCCTTCGGCTTTCTTTAGAGCGGCGCGGTACAGCGGCGAGATTGTCGATTCCGGGCACAGGAGATACGCGGTGCCGGTCTGCACGGCGGCGGCACCGAGTGCGAACGCGGCGGCGATGCCACGCGCGTCGCCGATCCCGCCAGCGGCGATGACCGGCACGCGCACGGCGTCGGCGATCTGCGGGACCAGCGCAAACGTTCCGACCTGCGAGGCGATACTCGTCTCAAGAAACATGCCGCGATGGCCGCCCGCCTCGACGCCTTGCGCGATGATGGCGTCAACGCCGCGGGCTTCAAGCCAGCGCGCCTCTGCGAGCGTTGTTGCGGATGAGATGATGTATGCGCCTGTGCTC
>JANLXP010000592.1:0-1017 GCA_031365165.1 Alphaproteobacteria bacterium | reverse complement strand
CAAGCTGTAGAAATCGCTCGAACCTTACAACTTTTTTAGAAATGCGCTCACAGCGACTTGGCGGCGGCCAATACCTCTTTCACGTGTCCGGGAACGCGTACTTTACGCCAGATTTTGGCCAGTTTTCCCTTGCTATCGATGAGGAATGTGGAGCGGTCGATTCCCATGTACTTGCGGCCGTACATGCTTTTTTCGACCCAGGAGCCATATGATTCTATGACTTTGCCTTCCGGATCGGAGGCGAGGATCAGGGAAAGGTCGTGCTTTTTCTTGAATTTGTCGTGCGCGGCGACGGTGTCCTTTGAGACGCCAATAACGGCCGCTCCGGCCTTCTTGAAGGCGCCGGCGGCGGCACTGAAACCGAGTGCCTCGGTCGTGCAGCCAGGCGTGTCGTCTTTAGGGTAAAAATAGAGGACGGTGGGTTTGCCAGCGAAGTCTTTGAGGGACACCTTTTTCCCGCCGTCCGTTTCGAGCGTGAAGGCCGGTGCCTTATCGCCCTCTGCGAGTGACTTTGCCATGGGGCTCATCCCGTTTTTGGTTGGTCGGCTTTGAAGCAGTTTTCCATACCGAAACCAAGCCTTAGCTGGCATTGTCAGGTGGGCGGGGCGACTGAGCGTGTTAGGTTGCGCCGCTTGCCTGGGCCAAGAGCTTCGGGCCGTTGGCCCATGTCCGTCGCGAGGGTTTTGGTTTGATCAGCCGTCCGGCAAAGATCGCTCTGCGCGTTGCCGCGATCGGACTCGGCGTCGTCGTGTTGGGCGTCGGGCTCTTCGCGTGGTGGCTGATGAGCGGCGGCTCTGTGCCGGTCAGCCTTTTGGTGCCGCGCATCGAGGCGGCGATCAATTCGAGCCTTAAGGACATCCAGGTCGATTTGGGCGACGGCGTCGTCCAGTTCACCAAGGACCGCAAGGTCGCTTTCTTCCAGTTCGCGAATGTCGAGGCGAGTGACCGGAACGGCAATGTGATTGCGCGCGTGCCGAAGGCGAATGTGTCGCTGTCGGGGCCCGCGCTGATGAACGG
>JANLXP010000591.1:0-9905 GCA_031365165.1 Alphaproteobacteria bacterium | reverse complement strand
CCGCAAGGTCGTCATGTGCCATTTACAATACGTAAAAAATATATCACATATAAGCTCGTCAAGCTCCAAACGACAACGGCGGCTGCAAAGCAGCCGCCGTTTCAAAGTCGTTTTGAAAAGCTGAGCGTTACTTGCCCATGGCAGGCGCGGGCACGACCTCGACGGGCATGCCCAGGCCTTCGAGCTGCGGCTTCACCACCGCAGCGTCACCCACGACGACCCAGAGCAACTTGTCAACGCTAAGCTTCGCCCGGCCCGCCGCATCGACGTCGCTCGCCTTCATCGAAGCGTACTTCGAGGGCAGCTGCTCGTAATAGTCGTCCGGACGCCCGTAGTTCAGGATGCTCGTCACACCGGTAAAAATCGCATTGCCGGTCTCGAAACTGCCCGGCAGGCGACGCACGTTTCCGTTCACGGTGCGCACAAGTTCCTCTTCGGTGGTGCCCTTCGACCCCAAGTAAGCCGTGAGGTCGGAGATCAACTCCTTCATCGAGTCACCCGTCTTATCGCTCTGTACCGGCGCGGTGATGACGAACGGCACGCTTTCGATGTTGAGGTTCACACCACTGCGCACGCCATAGGACCAGCCCTTCGTCTCGCGCAGGTTCATATTGATGCGCGAGAGGAAGTTGCCGCCATAGACTTCGTTCGCAGCCTGAAGGTTTACGAGATCGTCGCTGCCTTTCGCGTCAAGAACCTCACCACCCAGGATGATCGACTGCGGCGACTTCGGCCGGTCGACCAGGATGATGCGCTGCTTCGGTTTCGGAATGGCCGCGCTGAACGATTTCGTTCCTGCTGTACCCGACGGGGCCGCCCAGCTGCCGAACGCCTTCTCAAGCGCGGCCGTCGCAGCCGCCAGTGTCGTATCGCCGACAACGACGATGCGCGCCTTTTCCGGACGCAACCACGCCGCATGGAACGCGTTCAGATCGCCGCGCGAAACCTTCGCCACGACGGCCGGATCGCCAAGCCCGCTCGGCGGCACGCCGTAAGGATGCGCGGCACCGAACAACGCCGGGAAGAGCGTGCGCGAGCCGATGGCGTTCGGATTGTTGAACTCCGCCGAGATTCGCGACAACTGCTGCCCGCGTAGGCGTTCCACCTCGGCCGGATCGAAGGCCGGGTTACGCACGACATCGGCCAAAAGGTCGATCGATGCGCCGAGGTTCGGCGTCAGCGCGAACATCGTGACCGCCGTCCGGTCGAGCGACGCCGCCGTCTGAAGGGCCGAACCCAAACGCTCGTTCTCTTCTGCGATCTGCACGCTGGTGCGGGTGGTCGTTCCCTCCGGCATCAGGCTCAACATTAACGACTGCGTGCCCAGTGCCGCCTTCGGATCGGCCGCAAAGCCCGCATCGAAGCTCACCGAAACGGTGACGGTCGGAACGGCCGCACGCTTCGCGAAATAAACCGGGATCCCGTTCGAGAGCTTCGAACGTTCGATCGCCGGGAAGTCGAGCGGCGCAAGCGAGCCCACATCCGGCAGCTTCGAACGGTCGACCGCCGCGTGCGGGGTAAACGTCTCTCCTGCATTCGGATCGCGGTAGTGCGCGGGGGCAAACGTGAACCCGCCATCGCGCTGTTCCCACCCACCAAGCTTACCGCCGTCGAGCGTGCGCTCGCCGGGTTTAACGGTCAGCGCGTAGACCGGCCGCGACAGCCACTTCTTCGACGCCTTCTGCACCGCAGCCGGCGTCAGCGCGCCGAGTTCGGCCAAACGCTTTTTGTAGAAATTCGCGTCGTTCGAGTAGAGCTCGCCCTCCGCCAGCACGACGGCTTTACCGCCGAACCCGCCGACAGCTTCGATCCCGCGGATATAACCCGCGAGCTTCGTCACCAGCGAGCGGCTTACCTCGTCCGCCGTCGGTCCGTTCTTCACGAAGTCGCCGATGACGGCGTCCAGACGCGCCGCAACGGTCGCCGGATCGACACCGGGCTTCACGTCGGCCGTCACTTCGAAAATGCTCGCGTGCTGGAATTCCTGCAGCGAAGCCGAAACGGCGACCGCAATCTTCTCCTGCCGAACCAGCGCGTTGTCGAGGCGCGAGCTCGCAAGTCCGCCCAGGATCGTCGCAGCGACATCCATCGCCGCCGAATCCTTGTCGTTCAAGCCCGGCACCGCCCATTCGCGGTAAAGCCGAACCGTCGCCACGCGATCCGTGATCTCTTCGGACTTCGCAGCACTCAGCGTCGGCACCGGCGCATTCACAGGCTTCACCACCGGGCCGCGCGGAATGTCGCCGAAATACTTGTCGACCAGCGTCTTCGCCGTCGGCACATCGATGTCGCCCGCAAGCACGAGCACCGCGTTGTTCGGGCCGTAATTGTCGCTGAACCACTTCTTCACGTCGGCAAGGCTCGCCCCGTTCAGGTCTTCCATCGAGCCGATGGTCGAGTGATGGTAGGGGTGCCCGACGGGATAGAGATTGTCGCTCACCAGATATTCGACGAGCCCGTAGGGCTGGTTGTCGCCCTGGCGCTTTTCGTTCTGAACGACGCCGCGCTGGTTATCCAGCTTCTCCTGCGTCACCGCGCCGAGCAGATGCCCCATGCGGTCGCTTTCGAGGAACAGCGCCCGCTCCAACGCGCCGGTCGGCACCGTCTGGAAATAGTTCGTACGGTCGAGCCACGTCGTCCCGTTGAAGTCCGTCGCGCCCACCTGCTGCAGCGGCTCGAAATAGTCGCCGGGCGAATTCTCAGACCCGTTGAACATCAAATGCTCGAACAAATGCGCGAAGCCGGTCTTGCCCTGCGGCTCATGCTTCGAGCCGACGCCGTACCAGACCGAGACCGCCACGACCGGCGCCTTGCGGTCCGTGTGCACGATCACGCGCAAGCCGTTCGCCAGCGTGAATTTCTCGTGCGGAATATTGACGAGCTTCGCCAGCTCGGATGCGGGCGCAGGTGCCGCAACGGCCACGGCCGGAGCCGCAATCACAAGCGCCAACGACGCAACAGCAGTTCTGAACATAGGGTCTCCCAACCTCTGAATCGGCCGCGACCATACAAGCCCGCACGCGCGCCGCGAACCACACATTTTTGGGAGAACCGTGCTCGCCTCTCGGGCGAGTCCCTTGACGCCAGCGTCAGCCCTCAAGCCGCATTTTTTACGCGCAGTGCCAAATGAATCTCCCCCGTCAGGCGAGAGGAGTTGTACAGTACCCCATCGCAAATCATGCGCCTCAAGGTGATCACATGCCGAACGCCGGCATCACGGGCTGGGGAAAATGTCTCCCACCCGCCATCCTATCGAACAACGATATCGCGACCTTCCTCGACACGTCGGACGATTGGATCACGACGCGCACGGGCATTAAGCAGCGCCGCATCGCGCATTGCTCGTTGACCGACATGGCCGAAGTCGCGGCCAAACGCGCACTCGCTTGCGCCGGGATCGAAGGCAAGGACCTCGACCTCATCATCATGGGAACGACGACCCACGACGAGCAATGCCCGAACCAAGCCTCAGGCGTCCAACGCCGCATCGCCGGCGCCGAAGGTTGCGGTGCGATGGACGTCAACACGGCCTGCACCAGCTTCCTCTATGGCCTCTCGACCGCGACCGCGATGATCAAGTCGGGCGTGATCAAGAACGCACTCGTCCTCGGCGGCGAACTGATTTCGCCGTTCATGGATTGGGACGACCGCAACGTCGCCGTTCTGTTCGGTGACGGCTGTGCCGCCGTCGTCGTGCAAGCGACCGACAAAGACGAAGGCGTGCAGGTGGAAAGACTCGGCTGTTACGGCGAGTCGCGCGCAATCCTGCAAATCCACGGCATGGGCGGCAACTACGCGCACCAAAAGCGCCTGCTCGGCACCACCGAATGGCAATTCGAAGGCCAGGAGATTTTCAAAAAGGCCGTCGGCGGCATGAGCATGGCGAGCGAAGACGTGCTCCGCCGCGCCGGAAAAACCGCAGCCGACATTGACCTGTGCGTGCCGCACCAAGCAAACCTCCGGATCATCGAATTCGTCGCCAAGAAAGCGGGCGTGCCCATGGACCGCGTCTACGTAAGCGTCGAGCGCTACGGCAACATGTCGGCCGCAACCGTCCCCGTGGCTCTGTGCGAAGCGCTCGAAGACGGCCGCGTCAAACCCGGAAGCCTGCTGCTGATGCCGGCCTTCGGTGGCGGCTTAACGTTCTGCGCGCATCTCGTCAGATGGGGCCAACGCGTCACGCCGGTCGCAAAATCCGACGCAGAGCTGCCACCGCTCAACGAAACCGCCCTCGACATCGTCACCCGCTATCGCAAATCCAAACACGCGGGCCTGGGCGCATAACCCCAACCAAGCGAACCCAACCGCCATGACCACGACCTCCATCGACACCGTCATCGTCGGCGCCGGTTTTGCCGGCCTCTACATGCTTCACCGCATGCGCAACCAGAACCTGGGCGCCATCGTCTTCGAGGCGGGCGCCGGCATCGGCGGCACGTGGTACTGGAACCGCTACCCCGGCGCGCGCGTCGACATCGAGAGCCAGGAGTACTGCTACTCGTTCTCGTCCAGCCTCGACGACGAATGGCGCTGGAGCGAACGCTACGCACCGCAGCCGGAAATCTTGCGCTACCTCGAACATGTCGCGAAGAAGTTCGATCTGAAGCGCGACATCCGCTTCTCGACACGCGTAACCGCCGCGCACTGGAACGACCAAACGAAGCGCTGGCTTGTCACCACCGACAAGGGCGACAAGGTCTCAGCCCGCGCGCTCATCATGGCGACCGGTTGTCTCTCGATCCCGAAGGACCCCGACTTCCCGGGCGTCGCCGACTTCGCCGGCAAGTCGTATTCCACCAGCCGTTGGCCGCATGAACCCGTGGACTTCACGGGCCAGAACGTCGCCGTCATCGGCACCGGCTCGTCCGCCGTGCAATCGATCCCCGAGATCGCAAAGCAAGCAAAGCACCTCACGGTCTTCCAGCGCACGCCGAACTACACCGTCCCCTCGCATAACAATGCCGCCGATCCTGCGATCGAGGAATTGTGGAAGCTGAACCGCCCTCGCTTCCGCAGCCAAGCGCTCGCGAATAACGCCGGCATCCGCCAGGTCGATCCGCAAGACCGCATGCTCTCGATGACGCCCGCCCAAGAGGTCGAGGAAATCCTCGAAGACCGCTGGCAGCGCGGCGGGTTCGCCATCCTGGGCGGCTTCGCCGACACCGGCATCGACGAAAACTCGAACAAGGTCGCCGCCGACTTCTTCGCGCGCAAAATCAAGAGCATCGTCAAAGACCCAGAAACGGCCGAACTGCTGACGCCCAAAACATATCCCCTCGGTACGAAGCGCCTGTGCGTCGATACCGGCTATTGGGAAACCTACAACCGCCCCAACGTGACGCTTGTCGACATCTCGAAAGCCCCAATCGAGCGCATCACGAAGACGGGACTACGCACGGCGAACACCGACTACGCGTTCGACACCATCGTCTACGCGATCGGTTTCGACGCGATGACCGGCGCGCTGACCAAGATCGACATCGAAGGTAAGAACGGCCTGAAGCTGAAAGACAAGTGGGCGCATGGCCCCAAGACGTATCTCGGTCTCGCGATCGCGGGCTTTCCGAACCTCTTCACGATCACCGGCCCACAAAGTCCGTCGGTGCTCACAAATATGCCGCCGTCGATCGAACACCATGTCGACTGGATTGCGCGCGCACTCTCAGACCTTGAGGCGCGCAAGAAACAAACGCTCGAAGCGACCGAAGCCGCCGAAGACACGTGGGGCGCCCACGTCAACGAACTGGGTGGGATGACGCTCATGGCCCGCGCGAACTCTTGGTACATGGGCGCCAACATCCCCGGCAAACCGCGCGTGTTCTTGCCATACGTCGGCGGCGTACCCGCCTACCGGCAGAAGTGCGCTGAAGTCGCAGCGAATGGATATGAAGGATTTGTGCTGAGCTGACGCAGGCGCAACATGTCCCCCGCGCTTGTTGGCAAACGGCGAAGCCGCTAGTCTTGGCAGACCGCGCGAACCTCGCGCGGTGAGGGGAAGCAAAGTGGAGAGAACGAATGAATAGAGTTGTAGTTCTACTGATCGTGCTCGCGCTCGCTGGTGGCGGAGCCTATTGGTACATGAACAAAAACAAGATGGCGGCAACCGATGCGCCTGCGCTGACCGATCCGGCCGCGATGCCGGCCGATCCGGCAGCAGCGCCGGTTGATCCGGCAGCAGCACCGGCCGATCCGGCCGCAGCACCAACCGACCCGGCAGCCGCGCCTGCGGATCCAGCCGCTGCGCCAGCCGACCCGGCAGCACCGCCGGCACCGCCGCCGCCGCCGAGCGACCCGACGCAAAACTAATCGTCGCTTCGATCGGAAATTCATACGGCCGGCTTCAAACGCCGGCCGTATGCTTTGGCACTTGGGGAGACCGCTTGGCTTTAACTGCTGCGCCCGCGTAGCATAGCCGCGAACGACCATTGCAAGGCTTATGGCCGACAACGCGCTGCCCCGAAAACTCGCCACCATCGTCGCGCTCGACGTCGCCGGCTATTCCGCGCGCACGGAAGCCGACGAGGCCAAGACGACCGCAGAGGTCGCAGCGCTACGGACGGTGATTGAAGCAATCGCCGATCGCCATGGCGGCCGCGTGTTCAACACGGCTGGCGACGGCTTCATGTTGGAGTTCACGTCAAGTCTCGCGGCCGTCGAAGCGGCGCTAGAACTCGCCGAGACCTGCGAACCGAAAGTGCGCGTCGGCGTGCACCTCGGTGACGTCGTCGTCCAGCCGAACGGCGACCTGCTCGGCCACGGCGTGAACGTCGCCGCCCGCCTCATGGCAAAAAGCGACCCCGGCGGCGCGCTGGTATCGGGGGCCGTGCGGCAAACGATCCGCGGACCGATCGCAGAAAGTTTGACCTCGCGCGGCCATATCCATCTCGACAAAATGGCCGAAACCATCGAAGCCTTCGCCATCGGCGCCGCAACCGGCGAAGCCGCCATTGCCGCAGCTAGGCGCCCAATTGGTTTCGCACTGCCAAAGCTGCAGGCGCCAACTTGGACGCTGATGGCCGCGTTCGGTGTTGCAGCCGTCGTCGCAATCGCCGCCGTCGTCATGCTCACGTCCCAGGTCGGCAACGTCGCGCCCAGCGACAAATCCATCGCCATCCTGCCGTTCGAGAACCGTTCGCAAGGTCAGGCCGATTCCGAGTACGGCGATTGGCTATCGGAATTGATCAGCGGCCTTCTGGGCAAGGCCAGCGGACTCAAAGTCATCTCCCAAACCTCGGCCTCGGTCTTCAAAGGCAAACGCGTCGCGATGCCCGACATCGGCAAGCAACTCGGCGTCGCGTTGGTGCTTGAAGGCAGCTTGCGCAGCGAGGGCGAAGATATCCAAATCAGTGCGCAGCTTTACAACGCCGCGACCGAGACCCAGTTGTGGAGCGAAAAATACGATCGCAAAACCGACAACGCGCTCGGCGTGCAAAGCGAAGTCGCAGCCAAAGTTGCCGCGGGCATCGCAGAGGCGCTGAGGGTGACGATAGCCCAAGCCGAGCGCCAGGCCCTCACCCCCACAACAAAACCGGAAGCCTACGAAGCCTACCGCGACGCGGTGAAACTCTACCGCACGTCAGTGGAAACGAACGTCCGGCAAGCCCAACAGTTGCTGAACAAAGCGGTCGAACTCGATGCGAACTTCGCCGCCGCATGGGCCCTGCTCGCGCGCGTCCATTCTTTTCTCTACTTCAATCGCACTGACGCCACTGAAGGCCGCCGCGCCGCCGCGGAACAGGCACTCGCTCACGCGCTACGTCTCAAACCGGATCTGGCCGAAGTCATGCTCGCAGATGCCTATTTCGAATACTGGGTAAAGCGCGACTTCGAAGGCGCACGCCAACGGTTCGAAAAGCTGAGCGTAAAGTGGCCCAGCAACGCCGACGTTCTGACTGCGCTTGCCAGCATCACGCGCCGCCAAGGAAAATGGGACGCGAGCAAGATCTACTTCGAACGCGCCGTCGCGATCGACCCACTGCACGCAGGCCGGCGCCTGAAGGCCGCGGAAGTCTCCTTCGCAACGCGTGACTTCGAAGGCGCGTTGAGCCAACTCGATGCAGCGCTGCACTATTGGGCGAAGGCTCCCGACAATCTTCCCTTCATCGCCGCGAAGGCGTTGGTCTATCAAGCGCAGGACCGCTTGGACGAAGCTGCCAAACTTCTTGAAGGCCTTCATCCTGAACCCGACGGTGAACTCGTCTCGCCGATCGTAGTCCAAGCGATGCTCCGCCGCAGCCCCAACGATGCAATCGCTCTACTGGAAGATCTCTTGAAGCGCGACGAAGCCGAAGGCTCCGTCGGCCGCACGTCGATCGACCTGAACCTTTACTTGGGTCAATTGCGCCGCCTTGCCGGTGACGCGAAAGGCGCCAAGGTCAACGACCGTGAAGCGCTCGACGAACTCAATGTCGAACTGGCGAAGCAACCGGACAGCGCCGACATCCATTCCTACTTGGCGCTTGCCTATTGCGGCCTCGGCGACCGCACCCAAGCGACGAAGCACGCGGCTCTCGCCGTCAATGCCGTGCCGCTGGATAAGGACGCGCTCAGCGGCGCCTACTACCTCGACATCCAAGCACGCGTTTGGGCAAGGCTCGGTGATCGCAATGCCGCAATCCCCGCGATCGAAGCGCTCACGAAACACCCCGCTCCAAATCCGCTCACGCCCGCGCTGCTGCGCCTCGATCCCGATTTCGACAAGCTGCGAACGGATGCAAGGTTCAAAGCACTCGCGAACCAAACCCCTTAGGCGCGCCGCTAGCGCTTGCTCGTCGGAACGCGTGCCTTCGGTCGGCGGCGCCGGCGACGTTTGCGCAACGTGGGCTTCACAGCCGCCTCTTCACGAGCCATCACCACCTCGCCTCCGCGGCAGCGATCGCACGTCCCGCAGCGCGGCGGCAGGTCTTCGCCGAAATAGCGGCGGATGAAAACGCTGCGGCACTCCTCCGTGGTGGCGTACGAAGCTACGGTCTTGAGCTTGCGCTCGCCCTCGAAAGCGAACGTCTTCACCTTCGCCACGAGATCGCGCGCACCGGCACGAAAGGCGGCGAGCGGCACGGCAAGCTTGATCGCACCGGTTTTGCTTGGCGCAATCAGCCCCGCGTCCTCAAGATCGACGAGCAGCGCTTCGGCAATGCGCTGAGGCACACCCGCCGAGACCGCGAGCGTCGCAGCCGTTGGCTGGCGCTTTTCCTCCGCCCATGCCGCGAGCGCTTTCTCGAGACTCAAAAGATGCCGCACGCTGGGCCGGCTCATCGTCTGAAGATGTTCTTGAATCTCGAGATCGGCCGGGTCGAACAGCAGCACGCAATCGGCTGGCGCGCCGTCGCGCCCCGCGCGCCCAGCCTCCTGCACGTAACTCTCAAGCGAACCGGGCGCGTGATAATGCAAGATGGAGCGGATGTTCGGCTTGTCGATGCCCATGCCGAACGCGCTTGTCGCCACCATGAGCATACGCCCTGAGGGTTCCATAAAACGCCGCTGCGCTGTCGTACGTTCTGTCGCCGGCATCTTGCCATGATAGCGCACGGCCTGAATGCCGACCCGCTTCAACACGTTGGTAAGCTGATCGACCATCACCGTCGTCGCGCAATAGATGATGCCGGGCCGCTGCAGACCGCGGATAAGCTTACCCGCAGCAGCATTCTTCTGCGGCCCCGGCACAACCTCGACGGCAAGCTGCAAGTTCTTACGATGAGGAGGGGCGGTCAGCACCAAGGGGGCTTTGAGCCCCATGCGCGCAGCAATGTCCTCGCGCACGCGCGGCGTTGCGGTCGCGGTGAGCGCCAACGCCGGCGGGTTGCCAAGCCGCGCCCGCGCCTCACCGAGCCGCAAGTACGACGGGCGGAAATCATGTCCCCACTCGGAAACGCAGTGCGCTTCGTCCACGCAAAGTAGCCCAGGCC
>JANLXP010000555.1:0-2924 GCA_031365165.1 Alphaproteobacteria bacterium | reverse complement strand
GGCACCGGCCTTCACGCTCGAAACGGACGGAGGCAAGAAGGTGTCCCTCAAGGACTTCGCTGGCAAACCGACCGTCCTCTATTTTTACCCTAGAGACGACACGCCCGGCTGCACCACCGAGGCGCTCGGTTTCAGCGCCGCCGCGAGCGCCTTTAAGAAGGCTGGAGCGGCGGTCATCGGCGTCTCAAAAGACACCGTTACCTCACATGACAAATTCAAGAAAAAGCACGACCTTTCGCTGATCCTTGCCTCCGATCCGGAAGGCAAAGTCATAGAATCATATGGCACCTGGGTCGAAAAAAGCATGTACGGCCGGAAGTACATGGGAATCGATCGCTCGACATTCCTCATCGATAGCAAGGGAAAACTGGCCAAAATCTGGCGGAAAGTACGCGTTCCCGGACACGTGGAAGAGGTATTGGCTGCTGCCAAGTCGCTGTGAGCGTATTCCTAAAAAAGTTGTAAGGTTTGAGCGATTTCTACAGCTTGGCGAAAAGCTGCAAATCCGTAACAATTACTGAGGCTTCCCGAGTTGGCTGGGGGCGCGAGCTGTAGGCGGACTTATCCACCTGCGGACACCTTCCAGCATTGCATAAGTTGAGGTTGTCGGATGTCCCGTTTCGCGGCGCTCTCGCACCGGTTGTTCCCACATCGCCAGTTCTACCTCCGCAGCCGCGGCTCGGTTCAGTTCTTCGAGTTCACACCCGCCTTCCAAATGACCGTTGCTGTAGCGACGCTGTTTATCCTGGTTTGGGTCGCCTACTCGTCGGTGGTCGTGATCTTCAAAGAACAGATCATCGCCACCAAAGATCAGCGCTACGCCAGTATGCAGGCCGCCTACGAAGGCCGCGTCTCGCAGATGCAGTTGGCCTATGACGAACTGAACGGCCTCCTCGTCCTCGCTGAAGAGCGGTTCCAAAACGCCACCCGCGACCTTGAATCCAAGCACCGCCAGTTGACCGCCCTGCTGATGCAGAAGCAGGCGATGGACAAGAGCGTGCGCGACGTCCGCCGCCAGGTCGCCGACATGGGCGCCTATATGGGCCCAAGCTACTCGCGACCCGAAAGCCCTGACGGCGCCAACACGCTCGTCGTCCAAGTCGCCGAAGCGGAACCCGCCGTTCGTCAAAGCCGCGGCACCGACACGATCGCCGATTCCACGATCGCGGTCGTCGCCAGCGCCGTTCGCCAACCCGCAGGCGGCGGCATCCCCGGCAAGAGCGCACTGGGCAAGAACTACGTCGTCCAACGGATCGCGGCACTCGAAGACCGCTTGAACACGGTCAAGAAGCAGCAACTCGCGCTGCTGGGTGAACTCCGCGATGGCGCCGGCGTCCAGATCGACCGCTACGCCCGTATCGTCCAAATGACCGGCCTCAACGTCGATCAGGTTGCCCAGCAGGTTGGCGTCCGCGCCTTCACCGGCCGCGGCGGCCCACTGATCGCGGAAGTGCGTGCGGCCAAAATCGACGGCGTGACCGATGAGTTCGACCGCCAGTTTGCCGATATCGCAGAGTCTTATGGCCGCCTCGATGCGCTCACCGTTGCAGTGTCGCGCATACCTCTCGTGACCCCCGTCCACCACGGCCAATATCGTTCAACCAGCGGTTTCGGTTATCGCGTCGATCCGTTCACCGGCCGCGTTGCTTTTCACTCCGGCGCCGACATGGCGGGCGAATTCGGCACCTCGATCCTGGCGACCGCGCCAGGCAGGGTTATCGCCGCAGAACGGCGCGGGCCCTATGGCCTGATGGTTGAAATCGACCACGGGCGCGGGATTCGCACCCGTTATGGCCATCTCCAAAGTGCCTTCGTGAAGGCCGGGGATCAGGTGGCATTCCGTCAGAAAATAGCTACGATGGGCTCCAGCGGGCGGAGCACCGGGCCACATCTTCACTACGAGATTTGGTTCAACGATGTCGTCCGCGATCCGACCAAATTCTTCGATGCGGGGCGAAATGTTTTCAAAGGGTAGCGGTAAGGGCGGCTCAAATACGCCTATGGATCATCTTCCCGTTCCGACGGGACGCAAGGGCATGGGAAGGGCAGCGCCGTCAATTATTTCCAATGACTTAGTGGTCATCGGAACGCTCACTTCGACGGGCGACATTCAAATCGATGGACGCGTCGACGGCGACATTCGCTCCGGCTCCGTGACCATCGGCGAGAAGGCAAATTTCGAAGGCGAGATCGTCGCTGAAGAGTGCACGATCCGCGGTCGCGTTCAGGGCATCGTCCGCGCGCGCAAAGTTCACCTCTCCGGCACGTGTCACATGGAAGGCACGATCCTACACGAATCTCTCGCAGTCGAGATCGGTGCGTTCTTCGAAGGCAGCTGCCGTCACAGTGCGGACCCGCTCGCCGAAGTCGCCGGCAAGCCGGAACCTCGCGCCACGTTCGACGCGAAACGCGATCTGGGAACGCAGTCCCAACCGGTACAACCTGCAGCTGGTATCTTTGGCCGTCCGGGCACGACGACCCGCACGACCAGCACCGGGAGCCTGCTCGGCGCGATCAAGTCCGGCCAATAAGCCGGTCTAAATTCCTAGTCCAAATCTTCAATGGGCGGTGCATCAGCGCCGCCCTTTAAACGTTGCGCAAGTGACGCCTGCATGAACGGGTCAAGCTCACCGTCCAGCACGTCTTGCGGGCTGTAGCTTTGCGCGCCCGTGCGCAAGTCTTTCACCAGCTGATATGGCTGCAGCACGTACGACCGGATCTGGTGACCCCAACCGATTTCTGACTTCGTAGCATTGAGCGCACTCGCCGCTGCCTCGCGCTTCTCAAGCTCCAGTTCATAAAGGCGCGAACGCAGCATCGCGAACGCCGTCGCGCGGTTCTTGTGCTGCGACCGGTCGTTCTGACACGACACCGCGATGCCTGTCGGAATGTGCGTGATCCGGATCGCGCTCTCGGTCTTGTTC
>JANLXP010000539.1:0-1104 GCA_031365165.1 Alphaproteobacteria bacterium | reverse complement strand
ACGAGATAGACGAGGACGCCGTAGACGCCTTCTTGCGTGCCCGCGACGAAGCCGATGAGCGCGTAGCCCATATGGCTGATCGACGAATAGGCCATCAGACGTTTTATGTTCGTCTGCCCGATTGCGGCGAGCGCACCCCAGATCATCGAGGCGACGGAGACGGGGGCTAGGATCTGGAGCCACACCCCTTCGGCATGGCCGAGCGCGCCAAAGATGAAGCGCGCGATGAGCGCCATCGCGGCGATCTTGGGCGCAGCCGCGAAGAAGGCGGTGACGGGTGTCGGTGCGCCCTCATAGACGTCCGGCGTCCACATGTGGAACGGCACTGCTGAAATCTTGAACGCAAGGCCTGCCAGCACGAACGCCGCGCCGATCTTCACGCCGAGGCCGACATCGCCGTTCGGGATTGCAGCCGTGATGCCTTCGAAGGTTGTGGAACCTGTGAAGCCGTAGAGCAGGCTTGCGCCGTAAAGCAGCATGCCCGACGAGAGCGCGCCCAGGACGAAGTACTTGAGGCCCGCCTCGGTCGAGCGCGTGTTATCGCGCGCGAATGAAGCCAGCACGTAGAGCGCCAAGCTTTGCAGTTCCAAGCCGACGTATAGGACGATCAAGTCGTTCGCCGAGATCATCAGCAACATGCCGAGCGTCGAGAGCGCGACGAGCAGCGGATACTCGAAGCGCATCAGTTTTTCGTCGCGCAGGTAGTCGACCGACATCAGCATTGCGATGGCGGAGCCCGCCAGGACGAGTAGTTTGGCGAAGCGCGCGAACCCGTCGAGCACGACTGTGCCGCCGAAGGCCGTGCTTCGTGCGTCGGGCATGGCAGCCACGAGCACGGCTGTGACCACGAGCAGCGCCACGCAACCGAGCGTCACCCAGGCGGCACGCTTGTCGCCTGCGAAGACGCCGATGAGCAGCAGCGCCATCGAACCGACTGCGAGCGTCACTTCCGGCGCCATGGCGGCAAAATCGATGTTGAACTGGACGATGTCGAACACGGCGGAGGTCATGGCGTCGGCTCCGTCGTGGTTTCGGCGGTCTTGAGCTTGCCGTGGATGTTGTCGAGCGTGCCGTCAATGGCGGCGCTGGTCATGTCGAAGAGGG
>JANLXP010000538.1:0-1608 GCA_031365165.1 Alphaproteobacteria bacterium | reverse complement strand
AGGTTGGACGTGTGCCACATCTTGCCCGCCTGGGTCGTAAGCGCGGCTACTAAATGGGGGTGCGCATGACCCAAGGCATTCACGGCGATGCCTGACCCGAAATCCAAGAAGCGTCGCCCGTCGCTCGCGAAGGCGTAGACGCCCTCTCCCCGCTCCATGCTGATCGGAGCGCGTGCGTAAGTCGGCAAAACGGGCGTTATCACCAGGCTTTTCCTCAAGGTTTCACACGGAAATACCCAGGTTTTCCGCTAAGTCCACTAATGGGTGGCATAAGCTATTATGTCAACGATTCCGGGCGATTCGTTAACTATGTGTTCCGGCGACCACAAATCCCCAATAACTACATCTTGTGGCGACCGTTAGAACTTGTAGGTCCAGTCCCGATCCCTACTATACCTCGCTTAACCATTCTCGCCCCCAGCGAGGGAGAACAAAATGGGTTGGACGGACGAACGCGTCGAACAACTGAAGCAGCTTTGGGCCGAAGGACTTAGCGCAAGCCAGATTGCCCGCCAGCTCGGCGGAGTCACCAGAAACGCCGTTATCGGCAAAGTGCATCGCCTGGGACTAGCCGGCCGCGCGACCCCCGCCCGCGCCGAACGTCCCCGCCTCCAAACCGTCCGTCGCGTGGCCCGTCCGCGCCCGGCACCGGTGGTGCACGTGCCGATCATCGAGAAAGACCCGGTGGTCGACGATCAGGGCCGCAAGACGACGGTCCTCACGATCTCGGACCGCATGTGCAAATGGCCGATCGGCGATCCGTCGACCGCAGATTTCCACTTTTGCGGCCACTCACCGAAAATGAACTCGCCCTATTGCGACGCGCACAGTGTGAAGGCGTTCCAGCCGACACAAGGACGCCGCGACCGGGAACGCGACAAAGACTACCGCCGTTATCTGGCGAACAGTTGATCAGACCAGTTTGAGGGGAAGATGAAAGGGTCTGCCGAAAGGCGGGCCCTTTTGTTATGGGCCGCTAGGTCTTCAGCGACTCGTCCAGCGCATACCCAGCCGAACGCACGGTACGAATAGGATCCTGCTCGCCGCCCTCGATCAGCGCCTTGCGCAAGCGCCCGATATGCACGTCGACCGTGCGCGCATCGACGTAAACGCCCGATCCCCAAACCGTGTCGAGCAACTGCTCGCGGCTGAACACCCGGCCCGGATGCTGAATGAAGTGGTCGAGCAGCTTGTATTCCGTGGGCCCCAAATGAATCTCGCGACTACCGCGGCGCACGCGCCGTGTGGTCCGGTCGATCGAGATATCGCCGAAACCGACGATGTCCTCAGCCAGAGCCGGCCGGATGCGCCGGAGCACGGCCCGCATCCGCGCGAGCAACTCCGTCATGGAGAACGGCTTCGTGATGTAATCGTCCGCGCCCGTATCGAGGCCCCGTACGCGGTCCGCTTCCTCGCCGCGCGCGGTCAGCATAATGATGGGCACGTTCTTCGTTTCGGCTCGGCCTCTGAGCCGCCGGCAGACCTCGATCCCCGAGACCTTCGGCAGCATCCAATCGAGCACCACCAGATCGGGCGTATCTTCGGCCGCAACAAGCAATGCTTCTTCGCCGTCGTAGGCTTCGACGGCGCGGTAGCCTTCCTTCTCGA
>JANLXP010000509.1:0-3645 GCA_031365165.1 Alphaproteobacteria bacterium | reverse complement strand
ATCCGGAGAAGCCGATCTACGACATTCCGGGCTTGGTCGAGGTGACCGGCCAGGGGCTCACCGACAAGCTGATGGATCAGGTCAAACCGTTCGGCGCGACGTTTCACTTTTCGCAAATGGCAGAGTCGCTTGAGAAGGCTGGCGACGGCTGGCGCATCACCACCGATGCGGGGACACAGATTGAGGCGCGGGTCGTTGTGATCGCGGCCGGCGGCGGAAGCTTCACGCCGAAGAAGCCGCCGATCCCCGGAATCGAGGGTTACGAGAACACGTCCGTATTTTATGCCGTGCGCAAGATGGAGCGGTTTCGCGACAAGGTCGTCGTTATCGCGGGCGGTGGCGACTCCGCGCTCGACTGGACGCTGAACCTGCAGCCGATCGCAAAGAAGTTGACGCTGGTGCATCACCGCGATGGTTTCCGTGCGGCGCCTGACAGCGTGAACAAGATGCGCGCACTGGTCGCCGATGGAAAGATGGAGTTCCACGTCGCGAACATCAAAGGGTTGAATGGCGCGGACGGTCAACTTTCATCGCTGGCGCTGAACACGAAAGAGCGCGGCGACTATCAACTTCCGGCCGAGATGCTATTGCCGTTTTTCGGGCTAACGATGAAGCTTGGGCCGGTCGCGAATTTCGGGATCAACCTTCATGAGAATTTGATCCCGGTGGATACAGAGAAGTTCGAGTCGACGACGCCTGGGATTTTTGCGATCGGCGATATCAACACGTATCCGGGTAAGCTAAAGCTGATCCTGTCCGGTTTCCACGAAGGTGCGTTGCTGGCGCAGCAGGCGTTCCGCTATTGCAAGCCGGACGAAAAGCTGCGGTTCCAGTACACGACATCGTCTTCCAGCCTGCAAAAGAAGTTGGGCGTTGCTTGATGAAACTGATCGTCACCGATCGCACCCGCAAGGTGCACGAACTGCAAGCGCGCGACGACTGGAGCGCGATGGAAGTTATTCGCGACGCGAACCTTCCGCTCTCGGCAGAGTGCGGCGGCGCGTGCGCGTGTGCCACGTGCCACGTCTATGTCGATGAGGCTTGGGTGGAGAAGTTGCCGGCGGCGCAGCAGCAGGAAATCGACATGCTGGATTTCGGCGTCGCGGTGCAGGAGAACTCGCGCCTCTCCTGCCAGATCAAGATGACCCCGGAGCTCGAAGGGCTGCAGGTCACGCTGGCGCCGGAGAGTCTTTAGGACTCCCCGGCGTTTTCGCAGAGTTTAGTTTGCGAGCATTGCGCGCGTGCGCGGATTTTGTAGCGCGCGGCGGATTGCTGTCGCCGCTACGCCGGACAGCGACGTATTGCCGGAAATGCGGCGAGCGGAGCCAACGAGAATAGACTTGCCGTTCGCTCCGGCTTCGGCGGCGACGACCGTTTGGCACATGCCGGCGTAATCCGCGCCCGTGCAGACCTGCCAGGGTTGGGCGCCGTCGACGGCGAGGCTTGCGCTGAGAGTCGGCCAGCCGGCAGCCGCCAAGTTCTTGGTGTCTTGCGACAGTACGCGGGCGACGCCCTTGAAGTTCGCGTTCGCAAACATTGTCAGCACCGACGGCGCTACCTTGTCATTGCTCGACACGATCACGTCGGCATGCGGTTCGTAAGACGTGAAGATCGTAGAGAAGTCGGCGCTGGCGGCGTCGTAGGTCGCTACGATGCTCATGCACATCACGAAGTGCATCGCGCCGGGCACGAAGTGCAGCTCCATCTTGCCTTTGGCGGATTCCTTCTTGCCGTCCTTTTCACCGGAACCGGTGAAGACGACATAATGGATCGAGCGGCCGCCTTGCGAACGAGAGCCCGTCGAATCGACGCTCATCGAAAATTTGTCGTCCGATGAGCCCATGGCCTTGCGCCAGAAGTCGGCGGTCAGCTGGCCTTCCAGCGCCTCGTTGAGTTCTTCTTGGCTGCGCGAACGGCTTTCCGCAATCTCCATGAACATGCCGAAGCACATTGCCTCGAACGGCGACGCGTCGGTTGAAGAATGCGCCAGAGCGAACGTCATGACCTTCGCATCTTCGATCTTACCGGCATCCCAACCGGCCGGGACCGCGACGTCGAAACGTCCGCTTGGATCTTTGTAGGTTTGCGCGCTTGCGGGGGTGGCGAAGAAAGTGACGCACAACGAGAGTGCCGTGAAAAGGCGCAGCATGGGTGTTCCCTTTTGTTGAGCGAGTCTCGCGCACCCTAAGGGCAAACGCCCACGCAATGCACGCACGCGGCAGGGGAGTTTTGCTGTTGGCTCTACCTAGTCTTCAGGCGGCGGCCTTGCCCCTCGTGAGTTCCCAAATCTTCAGCGGGGTAAGCGGCATGTCGACGTGGGATATTCCGTACGGCGTCAACGCGTTGACGACTGCGTTCACGTAGGCCGGCGCTGCACCCACGGTTCCGGCTTCGCCGCAGCCTTTGACGCCGAGCGGATTCGTCTTGCACGGAATTTCATTCGTCTTGAACGTCATCATCGGGAAATTGTCGGCGCGGGGCATCCAGTAGTCCATGAACGAGCCGGTGATGAGCTGGGCCGACGTTTCGTCGTAGACAGCGATTTCGCCCATCGCTTGGCCGAGGCCCTGTACGACGCCGCCATGAACCTGACCTGCGACGAGCAGCGGGTTCACGATCTTTCCGAAGTCGTCGACGATCGTGTAGCGCGTGATCTCGGTCGTTCCGGTTTCCGGATCGATCTCGACTTCGCAGATGTGGCAGCCGTTTGGCCACGTGTTCGACGCGTTCTTGAATTCGCCGTCGGCGGCAATGCCTTCGATGTCTTCGACGTTTGCCTGAGTCTTGGCGATGCGTGCCACTTCGAAGAGGCCGAGGCTGCGGTCGGTGCCGGCGATGCGGAATTTTGCGTCCGCGTATTCGATGTCGCCCAGAGCCGCTTCGAGTTCGTTCGAGGCGATCGCTTTGCCCTTCTCGACGATGTCTTTGACAGCGACGCCGATCGCGCCGCCCGCCATCGTGAGGGAGCGCGAGCCGCCGGTGCCGCCGCCTGCCTTCAGCGCGTCGGTGTCGCCGGACGTGACTTTCACGATCTCGATCGGGATTTGCAGGCGTTCGGCGACGAGTTGCGCGTAGGCGGTCTCATGGCCTTGGCCGTTCGACTGGGTCCCCGCGATGACGTGAACTTCGCCGTCGGCGCGCACTTCGATGTGCGCCATTTCGAAACCGCCCGCGGTCTTTTCGACGTAGTAGGCCATGCCGATGCCGGCCCGCTTGCCGCGCGGCTTTGCAGCGGCGGCACGGACCGCGAAGCCTTGCCAATCGGCGAGCTTGATCGCGTCATCCATGTTGTGCGCGAACTCGCCGCTATCGAGAATGTTTTTCGATGGGAATGTGTAGGGCAGCTGCGAGGGCTGAATGAAGTTTTTGCGGCGCAGTTCGGCTGCATCGAGTTTGAGTTCGGCGGCCGCGAGATCGAGTAGACGTTCGATGACGTATGCTGCCTCCGGACGGCCCGCGCCACGGTAAGCGTCGACTGGTACGGTGTTCGTGAAGACGCATTTCGTCGCCGTGTAGAACGCAGGGATCGCATAGACGCCCACCTGCATGCCGGGTGCGGCCATCGTGGGCACAAACGGCGCGAAGTGCGAGAGGTAGCCACCCATTGCCGCCGTCGTGATCGTGCGAATGGCTGTGATGCGATGG
>JANLXP010000467.1:0-2388 GCA_031365165.1 Alphaproteobacteria bacterium | reverse complement strand
CAGATGATCATGCCGGTGTATCAGGCGCTCAGTATGTGAGGGGGAAGTGATGCGCAATCGTGTTGTAGGGCTGTTGTCGCTGCTGGTGCTGTTGTTCGTGCCGCTGAACGCTTCGGCTGCAGAACGAACCGTCGTGCTCGTGATGTTTGACGGGTTTGCGCCGGCGATGGCGGACGCGACGAAAACGCCGAACCTCGATGCGATCAGACAAGAGGGGGTGTGGTCGCGGCATTTGGTGCCGGTCTATCCGACGATGTCTTTGCCCAATCACACGAGCTTCGCGACGGGATGTTGGCCGGAACATCACGGCATCGTTCAGAACAAATTTTATGATCCGCAGCGTGGTGCGTCTTACGACGAGAACGGCGACGCGAGTTGGCTCACGGGCTGCGAACCTGTTTGGCGGGCGGCGGAACGACAAGGGGTGCACACTGCGGCGTTGAATTTTGCGAACCGGTGGGACGTGAAGAAGAAGGTGGCGCTCGCCGGTGTGATTAATCCGTACGTGCCGTGGGAGCAGACGCCGTCAGATGACGAGACGTTGGCGCACGGGCTTCAGTTGCTGAAAAGCGCGGACGCGAAGCGGCCGCGTTTGATTGCGCTCTATTTCCGCGGGCCCGATCACGAAGCGCATGTGCACGGGGTGACGGCGCCGCAGACGTTGGCCGAGGTGCGCAAGGCGGACACGATCGTCGGTAAGCTGATGGCCGCCATCAAGGCACTGCCGGCGGATCGCGAGGCAACGCTTGTCGTCGGAACCGATCACGGCATGATCGCGGTCGATCCGGTCGTCAATCTGGGGCGCATCATCAACCGGAATTGGATCTATGCGCGCGATGCGGGGGATGGCGGCAGCGCCTATCTCTATCTCGACAAGGGTGAGAGTGTTGAGCGCGTGGAGAAGGCACTGGCGCAATACAAAGATGCGTTCACCGTCTATCGGACTGCCAAATATCCGGCGTACTCGCACTTGGGTTCCAGCGCACGGGTCGGCGATCTGATGCTGGTGGCAAAGCCGCCGTACTACATCGCGCCGTCGAGCAGCTTGCCGTGGTACGCGCACGCGATGGGTATGACGTGGTTTTGGTCCGACATTTTCGTGCCGGGCGACCTTGGCGGGCTGAAGGCTTCGCACGGGTACGATCCGGCGATCCCGGAGATGCACGGCGTGTTCTACGCGTGGGGCGCGGGCGTTGCGAAGGGCAAAGAGATTTCGCGGCTCGACATTATCGACGTGCACCCGACGGTGATGCATTTGCTCGGGCTTCAACCGGGTAATCCGGTCGATGGCAAGGTCGTCACGGAGGCGTTGGCGCCAGTGCCTTAGCGCAGCAGCGTCCGCGCTTGCGCGAACACGGCCTCGAACATCGGTGTCGTGAGTTTGCCGGTGTTCGTGTTGTAGCGGGAGCAGTGGTAGCTATCGATCAGCGTCACGCGGCCGAGGTGGTGCGCGGCGTTGTGCGCGAAGGTGTGGGCGCTGAGCTTCCTGCCGAAGGCGCGCAGTGTCGCGTCGTGGGCGATACGGCCCAAGGCGACCATCACTTTCAGGTTTGGCATGCCTTCGAGCGTGGCGTTGAGGAACACCCGGCAGGTCGTGGCTTCTTCCGGCGTCGGTTTGTTTTCGGGTGGTACGCAGCGCACGGCGTTCGTGATGCGGCTATCGACAAGCTTCAGGCCGTCGTCGGGGCGTGCTTCGTACTTGCCCTTGGCGAAACCGAATTTCAGCAGCGTGCCGTAGAGCAGTTCGCCCGCGTAGTCGCCGGTGAAGGGGCGTCCCGTGCGGTTTGCGCCGCTCACGCCTGGGGCCAGTCCCACGATGAGCAGGCGCGCATCCGACTTGCCGAAGCTGGGCACCGGGGCGTTGAACCAGGTCGGCTCTCTCTTTGCGGTCGCGGCGCGGTAGGTGACAAGGCGGGGACAGAGCGGGCAGTCGCGCGGCGGTTCTTCCATCGCGCGCAGAGCTGCACTTTGTACGCCGCGCATTCGCCGCTCCAAATCTTTAGACGGGCCGTCTAGTAGCCGATTGAGGCGTATGTGCAAGAGGGATGATTTCGCCTGCGCTTTTGGGCACAGTGCGGTTTCCGGCATTGGAGAGACGCGGATGTTCAGCCATGTGACGCTTGGGACCAACAACTATGCGAGGGCGGAGAAATTCTATGACGCGGTGATGGCGGTGTTGGGCCATCCCGTGATGTTCAAGGCGGGCGGCACCGCCGCGTACGGCATGCCTACCGGGCCGAAGGTCTTCATCGTGCCGCCGTTCGACGGCAAGCCCGCGCGCTCCGGCAATGGCGTGCACGTCGCGTTTCTTGTGCAAGAACGCGCGTTGGTCGATGCGTTCCACGCGGCAGCGCTTGCGAATGGCGGAACGGATGAAGGCGCGCCAGG
>JANLXP010000455.1:0-2468 GCA_031365165.1 Alphaproteobacteria bacterium | reverse complement strand
CTCCGGCAGTCCGTGATTGATCAGGCTTCCAAGCCCCAGCACGACGGCCAGATCGTCCTCGTCGTTCCACTGAAAGACATAGCGTCCGACAACAGTTAGGTCCGTATGATCGGATTCATCCCCAGGCACCAAAATGATGGGGTCGGCCAGCACCAACGCCCCTTTTGCGATGTCGCGTGCAGCGAAAACGCACCGGCCCTTTCCGGGCACGTTACGCACAATCAGGTTCGACGATGGGATGAGGGTCAAGGGACGATTTTCCATGGCTGACAACCGGCGGGCGAGCAACGTACTGATCGCGGGGCGCCGATCAAGGGTTTTAGCCAACATTCCCGCGGAAACATTTTCACCTCAGCGTTACGTGACGTGCGGCCCGCCACCAACTAAGTTCCGCCCAACCATCCGGGAAAACACACCACATGAAAAGACGTTCGTTCTTGCAAAGCGCCGCCGCCGCGGCCGCGCTCTCCGTTACCACGCCAGGCCTCGCGCTCGCCGCAAAGGCAAAGAAAGGAACAGCATTGGGACCGCTACTTGACCCATGGGGTGGCCCGAATGGCGGCATCCCCAGCTTCGACAAGGTCGACACCACCGCCTTCAAGCCAGCCTTCGCGAAGGGCATGGATCTGCTGCGCGGTGAAATCAACACCATCACGGCGACGAAGGCAGCAGCGACATTCGACAACACGATCGTCCCGTTTGAGGATTCGGGCCGCCCGTTCGGCCGCGTACAAACGTTCTTCGGCGTCTATACGTCGACGATGAACGACAAAGCGATGCAGAAGACCGAAGAAGAGATGTCGCCCGTCCTCTCGGCGTTCGGTTCGGAAATCATCCAGAACGAAGCGTTGTTCGCGCGCATCAAGGCCGTCTACGACACGCGCACGTCGTCGAACCTCGACCCGCTGCAACAGCGTCTCACCGACGTCTACTACACCCGCTTTGCGCGTCAGGGTGCGGCCCTCGATAAGGACAAGAAGGCGAAGCTGAAAGACATCAACCAAAAGCTCGCCTCGCTGTTCACGAAATTCAGCCAAAACCAGCTCGCCGACGAAGAGAACTACACGTTGACGCTGGACAGCGAAGCCGACCTCGCAGGGCTCCCGCCGTCGATCCGCGAAGCCGCCTCGCAAAAAGGCAAGTGGGTGTTCGCAAACACGCGCTCGTCGATCGATCCGTTCTTGACGTTCTCGGACCGCCGCGACCTGCGGGAAAAAGCGTGGCGCATGTGGAATGCGCGCGGCAACAACCAGAACGCCAACAACAACCGCCAAGTCGCGAGCGACATCCTGAAACTGCGGGCGGAGCGCGCGCAGTTGCTGGGCTTCCAAAGCCACGCGCATTGGATCGTGGCCGACAACATGGCCAAGACGCCTGAGGCCGCGATGGGCCTCATGATGAAGGTCTGGCCGGCAGCGGTCGCCCGCGTGAAGGAAGAAGTCGCCGACATGCAGGCGCTCGCCGACAAGGAAGGCGCCAAGATCAAGATCGAGCCGTGGGACTATCGCTACTATTCCGAGAAGGTCCGCAAAGCGAAGTACGACATCGATCAGAACGAAGTGAAGCAGTACTTCCAGCTTGAGAAAATTCGCGACGGCATGTTCTGGGCCGCGGGCCAAGTCTACGGCATCGAGTTCGTGAAGCTTTCGGGGATCCCGGTCTATCACCCCGACATGTCCGTCTACGAAGTGCGCCGCGGCGGCAAGCGCATCGGCCTTTGGTACTTCGACCCCTACGCGCGTTCCGGCAAGCAATCCGGCGCTTGGATGAACGAGTACCGCACGCAAGAGAAGTTCAAGGGCGAGCTCACACCGATCGTCTCGAACAACTCGAACTTCATCAAGGGCAAGCCCGGTGAACCGGTGCTGCTGTCGTGGGACGACGCGGAGACGATGTTCCACGAGTTCGGCCACGCGTTGCACGGCCTGCTCTCAAACGTCACCTACCCGACGCTCGCCGGCACCAGCGTGAAGCGCGACTTCGTCGAGTTCCCGAGCCAAGTGAACGAATACTGGCTCTCGACGCCGGAAGTGTTGAACCAGTACGCGCTGCACCATCAGACCGGCAAGCCGATCCCGAAGGCGCTCGTCGAAAAAGTCTTGGCCGCGAAGAACTTCAACCAAGGCTTCAAGACCGTCGAGTATCTGGCGAACGCGATCTACGACATGAAGCTGCACACCACGGCGACGCCGGACACCTCGATCGACATCGCCGACTTCGAGACCAAGACGATGGCCGAGATCGGCATGCCGAAGGAAATGGTGCTTCGCCACCCCGCAGCCGCATTCGGCCACATCTTCTCGGGCGACGGCTACTCGGCCGGTTACTACGTCTACATCTGGGCCGACGCGATGACCGCCGACGTTTACGAAGGCTTCAAGGAAAAAGGCGGCCTCTACAACAAGGACGCCTGCAAGCTGCTTGAAACCTCGATCACGAGCGTGGGCAACTCGATCCCGCCCGACGAG
>JANLXP010000018.1:0-1328 GCA_031365165.1 Alphaproteobacteria bacterium | reverse complement strand
CCAGCACGAAGCCGTGGGTGAGCACGGTTTTGTAGGGCGCGCGGCCGCGCGTTCCGCACGCTTCCAAGAGCGACGATTGAAACCACCCGCGATGCTGGTCGGAGCCTTCGAGATAAAGGTCGGCGGGCCAGCCGATTTCGGGTTCGATGACGAAGGCGTGCGTCGAGCCGGACTCGAACCAGACGTCGATGATGTCGTCGACCTTTTCGTAGTCGGCGGCGTTCAACTTGGCCCCAAGGAAGTCCTGCGGATCGGTCGTGAACCAAACGTCCGTGCCGCCCTTCTCGACTGCCGACGCGACGCGCGCGTTGACTTCGGTGTCGCGCAGGATTTCGCCGTCCGCTTTGCGCACGAATATGGGGATCGGCACGCCCCAGGCACGTTGGCGCGAGATGACCCAATCGGGGCGGCTTTCGACCATCGCGCGCAAGCGATTGCGGCCTTGGGCGGGCACGATGTTCGTGTCGTCCACGGCTTTTAGCGCGAGCTCGCGCAGCGACTTGCCACCGAGGTTCGCGATGGGTTTGTCCATCGCGATGAACCACTGCGGCGTGTTGCGGAAGATGACTGGGGCTTTCGAGCGCCACGAGTGCGGATAGTCGTGACGCAGCTTGCCCTTTGCGAGTAGCGCGCCCGCCTTGATGAGTTCACCGATGACGGCGCCGTTCGCGTCACCGTCTTTGCCGTCCGCGTTCAACACCTTCTTACCGGCGAAGATCGGCACGTGCGGGAAGAACGAGCCATCCTCTGAGACAGTGTGCGGGATCGGTTCGGCATCTTTGGGATGGGCTTCGGGATGCTGCATCCAGATTTCGAAGTCTTCCTCGCCGTGACCCGGTGCCGTGTGCACAAAGCCGGTGCCGGTGTCGTCGGTCACGTGGTCGCCCGCGAATAGCGGGACCGGGAAGTCGTAACCGTTGCCCGCGAACGGGTGCGCGCAGACGAGACCTTGCGGGTCGACGTCGCTTACACGCTCCCATGTTTCGATCTTCGCAGCGTTTTTCGCATTTTCGGCGAGCGTGTCGGCGAGCAACAGCAATTCGCCAACGGCAGCACCGGCGCCCTCGCCCACTGCGGTCACGCGATAGAGGCCGTACGAGATTTTCGGCGAGTAGCAGATCGCGCGGTTGCCGGGGATCGTCCATGGGGTCGTCGTCCAGATCACGACCTTTGCTGTCAGTAGTCGTGTGTCAAACGGCTCCCCGCCGTGTTGTACACTTCGCACGGGGAACTTCACGAAGATCGTGGGCGATAGTTTTTCGTGGTACTCGACTTCGGCTTCGGCGAGCGCGGTCTTTTCGACGACGGACCACATCACCGGCTTCGAG
>JANLXP010000382.1:0-4676 GCA_031365165.1 Alphaproteobacteria bacterium | reverse complement strand
CGCCACCCCGACAAGGCTTATGCGATACGAACCGGCTTTTTCATCGTGGGCACCGCCGTGCGCGAGGTGGTGCTGTTTCCGAATGCACCGGCTGCGAACGCCGCGCGCCAGCAACTCACGAAGATGAAGGCGACGCTTGCCGGCGTTCTTCATGCCTATCTGACATCCGACCAGGAGATCGACGAATGAGAATTACCATCGCCGTGTGTGCCGCGTTTTTCTTTGTCGCCGCAGCGTCCGCGTCAGAGGTTAAGCGCGAACCGTACACGCTGACCGGTCCGGGTGGCGCGCAGGCGCAAGGCGAACTCGTCACGCTCAGCGTGCCGGAGAACCGCGCCAACCCGAACGCTCGCGCCATCATGATCAAATTCGTTCGCTTACCCGCGACCGGCGCGAAGCCCGGCTTTCCCGTCGTCTATCTCGCCGGCGGGCCAGGCGGTTCGGCCGTCGGCAACGGTCAAGGCGTGCGCTTTGCTTTCTTCAATCGCCTGCGCGAGGTGGGCGACGTCATCTTGTTGGAACAGCGCGGCACTGGCCTTTCAGACGCCCTGCCCGTTTGCGAGACGCAACCGTTCGATCCGGCACAACCGCTCGACCGCGCGAATCTTGCGGGCGCGTATCGCCGCGAACTCGCGCGCTGCATCGCGTTTTGGCGTTCGAAAGGGGCCGACGTTGCCGGTTACAACACCTTAGAGAGTGCGGCCGATCTCGACGAGGTGCGCCGGGTGCTTGGCGTCGAAAAGCTCAATGTCGTGGGTTTGAGCTACGGCACGCATCTCGGCATGGCGGCGCTGAAGCGCGGCGTGCCGGTCAACCGTGTTGTGTTGGCGGGACTAGAAGGGCTCGACCAAACCGTAAAAATGCCGGCGTATTTCAATGCGTTTCTCGCGCGGGTTGCCGCAACTTCGGGCGACACGGGTTTGCTCGCGACCATGCGGCGGGTGCATGCGCGCCTCGACCATGAACCGGTGACGCTGAGCGTCAACGATGCCGCCGGTAAACCGGTGCAGGTACGGCTCGGCGGCTTTGCGATCCAGTTGCTGGCTTCGTTTGTGTTCATTTCCGACCCTGAACGACTTGTGCGTCTGCATGACTTCTATGCCGCGTTGGATGCGGGGCAGTTCCAACCCGCGGCCGACTTGATGGTGCGCGCGATCTACCCTGAGCTATCGCACATGAGAGGGATGCCGCAGCTGATGGATTTGGCCTCCGGCGTGTCGCGGCCGCGGATGGACTTGGTGGCGCGGCAAGCGGCAACGGCGATATTGGGCGATGCGGGGAACTTCCCGATGCCGCACGTCTACGACGTCGCGCCGGAACTCGTCCTTGGCGACGATTTCCGGAAGCCGCTATCGACCGACGTCCCGACACTGCTCGTGATGGGCACCATGGACGGCCGCACGCCGATCGAGAGCCAAGAAGAGTTGCTGCCGCAGTTTCACCGCGCGACACGGCTGACTGTCGTAAACGCGGGGCACAACATTTTCGAGCAGAGCGAAGCCGCGCAAGCAGAGATCGTGCGCTTTTTGCAAACCGGAACCGTTGGCACCGCGCTAATCACGCTTCCGCCGCCTGCGTTCAAGCGGTGACAAGCCCCTAGCCTTCTCCTAGAACACATCCAAGTTTGGCGGTCGTCGACCGCGATGTGAAAGGGTGAAGCGCTTTGGGCGACATGACTGCTGATCGCGAACTGCTTGTTGCCGCCGTGCGCGAGGCGGGCGTGATTGCGCGTGCCGGATTTGAAGGCATTTCGAAGAGTTGGGAAAAGTCGAAGGGCAATCCCGTTACCGAGACGGATTTGGCCGTCGACAAGTTCTTGCGCGAACGCTTGTGCGCGGCGCGTGCTGACTACGGTTGGCTTTCGGAAGAGAGCGCGGACAACACCGACCGGCTGACGAAGGCGCGCATCTTTGTCGTCGATCCGATCGACGGAACGCTCGCCTTCATCAAGCGCAAGCCCGAGTTCACGATTTGCGCGGCGGTGGTCGAGGCGGGCTTGCCGGTGGCGGCAGCGATTTACAATCCACTGACGGAAGAAATGTTCGCGGCCGCGCTGGGCGCGGGTGCGACGATGAACGGTGACGCGATCCACGTCACGGATCGGGCGCAGTTGGAAGGCTGCCGGATGCTGGTGGCGCAGGATGTGATCAAGCACCCGGCGTGGCCCAAGCCCTGGCCGGAGATGAACATCGGCAAGCGCGCCTCCATCGCCTATCGTATGGCGCTGGTCGCGAACGGCACCTATGACGCGATGATGGCGCTTTCGACGAAGTGCGAGTGGGATTCCGCTTCGGGCACGCTGATCATGCAGGAAGCGGGCGGGCTTGCGACAATGCATTCGGGCGCGCCGCTTCCCTACAATCAACCCTCGCCGCTCCACCGCAGTTTGATTTGCGCAGGGCCCGCACTCCACGCTGCGATCTTGGAGCGCACCGGAGCGATCAAGTTGCCCTGAGCGCGGCAAGAGCAGGCGAGACGCCCGCGCTCCCAGGGCTAGAGCATCCCGTCACCGATTATTACTTCGATTGAGTCTTTCATAGCGCGGAAGCTTTCGTGCATGATCGCTTGCCCTGGGAGCGCGGGCGTCCCGCCCGCTCTTTTGCTGAGCCTGCCCGGAACGTCCCAGACCGCGCTTGACGCGTGACACCGGTTTGCGTCATCACGCGGGCCCTCAGGTGTTGGGATCACTCATGACGAAGCAGTTGTTGCATTTGGTGTTTGGCGGCGAGCTGGCGTCGTTGAACAAGGTCGAGTTTCGCGACCTTTCGAAGGTTCATTTCGTCGGGCTCTATCCGAACTTTGCGCAGGCGCGCGACGCGTGGAAATCGGCCGCGCAGGCGACCGTCGACAACGCTCATATGCGCTACTTCGTGGTGCATCTGCATGACCTGTTGCAGCCCGAGGAAACGGCGGCCTTTGCGCGGGAGGCGCGCGCCAAACTTGCCGGGCGGAAAAAGCCCGCCGCAAAGAGCAGTGGAAAGGGCGCAAAACCGGGGCGCGCCAAGTAACCATCCGCGGGTCGCGGATGTGGTTAACCCATTGGCGCCATGTTAGTTTCGCCCCTCTTCCGGCACGGCATCGAGGGTGGCGAACGTTAGCGTGACGAATTCTTCTGCAATCCACACGCGGCCGTTGTTTCGGCTGGCGCGCGATTTCGTGCGCCCGTATCGCGCGACGATTGCGTTGATCGTTGCGTTGATGGTGGCGGAAGCCGCGCTCACCGGCACAGTTGCCTACCTGCTCGAGTACGTCGTGAAGACGCTGTTCCCGAAGGTGGGCAAACCCGATCCACAGATGATCGTGCTGGTGCCCGCCATGCTGTTCGGTCTGATGACCGTGAAGGCGGGCATATCGTACGCGAGCGGCGTGTCGCTGATGCGCGTCGGGCAGAAGGTGGTGAGCGATCTTCAGGTCGCGCTGTTTTCGAAGATCACGCATTACGATCTGGCGCGGCTGAACGCGATGCACTCGGGCGAGTTTTCGGCGCGGTTTTTGAACGACGCGATGATGATCCGCGAGACGGTGACGCGCACGACGCAAGGGCTTGCGCGCGACGTGCTGACGATCGTCGGGCTCAGCATCGTCATGTTCATTCAGGATTGGCCGCTGGCGCTTGTGCTTTGCACCGTGCTGCCGGTCACGGCGTTGTTCACACTCAATCTTGGGCGGCAGACGAAGAAGGCCACGACGCGCGGCATGGTGGCGACCGGGGATCTCTCCACCCATCTCTCAGAGACCCTGGACGGGCGACGCGTCGTCAAAGCCTACCGCATGGAGGACCACGCGATCACGCGCGCCACCGCGATCGTTGGCGAACGGATGAAGCACTGGATGAAGGCCGCGCGTGCGCGCATGGCCGCGACACCGACGGCCGAGGTTCTGGCGGGTGCCGGGATCAGCGTGGTGATCGGTTACGCCGCCTCTCGCGGGATGGACGTTGCGACCTTCACGTCGTTCATGGCGTCGATGATGATGTCCTATCAGTCGATCCGATCGCTTTCGAATTTCTGGACGGCGGTTTCCGAAGGTTCGGCGGCAGCGGAGCGCTCCTATGCGCTTCTCGACGCGCCGGCGGAGATCGTGGACCAAGCGCGCGACACGTTGAAGCTTGCACCGTCACCGCGCCGCGCGAGCATCGCGTTCAAAGACATATCTTTCGAATACGCCACCGCGCCGATCCCCGCGCTCGACCACGTGACGTTCGACGTGCCCGCCGGCAAGACAGTGGCACTTGTCGGCCCGTCGGGCGGCGGCAAGAGTACGATGTTGAATTTGTTGCTGCGCTTTTACGATGTCACGGGCGGCCGGATTGAAATCGACGGGCAAGACCTTCGCAGCGTAAGCGTTGCGTCGCTGCGCGATTCCATCGCGTTGGTTACGCAAGAGCCGTTTTTGTTCGACGAGTCCATTGCCGACAATATCGCGTGCGGAAAGCCCGGCGCCACGCGGGGCGAGGTCGAGGCTGCGGCGCGGGCCGCAGCTGCGCATGACTTCATCATGGCGCAACCGAACGGGTACGAGACGAAGGTCGGTGAGGCCGGTGCAAGGCTTTCCGGCGGGCAGCGCCAGCGCATCGCGATCGCGCGGGCGGTTTTGAAGAACGCGCCGATCCTTCTGCTCGACGAGGCGACGTCGGCGCTGGACAACGAGAGCGAGCGCGCGGTGCAAGGCGCGCT
>JANLXP010000374.1:0-1203 GCA_031365165.1 Alphaproteobacteria bacterium | reverse complement strand
ATGCGCGACCGCCTGATACGACGGCTGGAACGTGAACGGATTGACCGTCGACTCCCAACCAAGAACCAGTCCTGTCGGACGGATCGCAATCTGTGCATAGACGTTCGCGCCGTCGCCGTTCGCAGCCGTCGCCATGTTCAGCATCTCGCGCCAACCATTCGGATGCATCGGGCTTTGCAGCATCGCAAACGTGACCGGCACACCGCTATCGCGCGACATGCGGCCCATCCAGGCGAACTCGTCGGCAGCGGGCGCCATGTCTGAGGCAAGCTCAAATACGCCGTGCCCGGCTTTGCCCATCGCGGCCGCGATCGCTTCCAATTCGTCGGCGTCGGCCCACGTCCCCGGAACAGGTATGCCGTCCTTCGCGCGGTGCAAAATCGTGCGCGACGTCGAGAAGCCAAGCGCGCCCGCGCGCATCCCCTCCTCCACAATCTTCGCCATCTCCGCGATGTCGGCCCGTGTCGCCGTGCGGTCGTTGGCGCGCTCGCCCATCACATAGGCACGCACGGCGCCATGCGGGACTTGCGCGGCAACGTCGACGGAACGCGGCATCTTCTCCAACGCGTCGAGATATTCGGGAAAGCTCTCCCAGCCCCACGTCATCCCTTCCGTGAGGGCGGAACCTGGAATGTCTTCCACGCCTTCCATCAGCGCGATGAGCCAGTCGTGCTTGTCGAATTTCACCGGCGCGAAACCAACACCGCAATTGCCCATGACGAGCGTGGTCACGCCGTGCCACGCCGAAGGGCCTAATTCGTCGTCCCACGTCGCCTGACCATCGTAGTGCGTATGGATGTCGACCCAACCGGGTGCAACGACCAGCCCCGTCGCATCAACCTCGCGCGCGGCCTGCTCGGTAATCTTGGCAGCAATCTTGGCGACCACGCCGTCTTTCACGGCGACATCGGCGACGCGGCGCTCGGCCCCGGTGCCGTCGACGACGATACCGTTGCGGATGATGAGATCGAACATGTGCTTAATTCCTTCGGTGACAAATAGCGGTTGGTGCCAGCGTGTCAGGGCATTGTGTCCGACGCAAGCATCCCCCTGGCGGCTCCCTGCATCCGCCGGTGCGTTCGGCGGCTACTAAGCTATTGTTTGATCGAAATTGGAGGGCACCACTCGTGGTGGAAATGAGCTTCGAAAGTCTGTTCATCAGGTTCTGGTGGTTGATATTTCCGATATTTGGCATGCTGATGG
>JANLXP010000328.1:0-4402 GCA_031365165.1 Alphaproteobacteria bacterium | reverse complement strand
GTCGTGGCGCTTTAGCGGTACGTAGAGCACGCGGCCGGACTTTGGCGAGATCGGCAGGAAGGCGCTGTAGGTGCGGCGGCGTTCTTCGCCCAGGGTCGGCAACATGATCGCCATGATCTGGTCGTACACCTTCAACGCACGCAGCAGCATCGCGTCGAATTTGCCGGACTTGTAGGCGTCGGTTGCCGACATGAATTCGTACTCGAAGCCGAACCCATCCAGGAACGAGCGCAGGCGCGCGTTGTTGTGATGCGCAAAGCTCTCGTGCGTGCCGAAGGGGTCGGGCACCGATGTCAGCGGCCGTTGCAAATGCTCCCGCAGCATCTCGTGGTTCGGGATGTTTTCGGGGATCTTGCGCATCCCGTCCATATCGTCCGAAAACGCGATCAAGCGCGTCGGCTTGTCGGAGATCTCTTGGAACGCGCGGCGAATCCAACTGGTGCGCGCAACCTCGCCAAAAGTGCCAATGTGCGGCAGGCCGGAGGGGCCGTAGCCGGTTTCGAACAGGACGTAAGGTTTGGTCTTGCCCGCGGCCTCGTCTCGTTTTACGCGCTCAAGCAGTTTGCGCGCTTCTTCGAAGGGCCAGGCTTTGGCCGCCATTGCCAGGTCGCTGCGTGTGGTCATGGGGAAAGCCATATGGGGCGCTAGGTTCAGCGTCAACGGCGCGGCATAATGGACGCATGGATTCTTCGCTCGACCTCACCGCTATCCCCGCGCTCGTCGCGACGTTCCGCCGCGCAGTGATCGCGCATGGCGATGGGCGGTTCGAGCAACCGAGCGCGGAGCAGGCGCTCGCCGCCGCTTCATCTCAACCGCATCTGACCGCCCATACGGGGTTTACGCTGCAGCGGCTTGGCCGTGCGCGGTCCGAGCCGCGAGCGATGCATTTCGATGTGCTGGAGCTCTTCGCGTTCGTGCGGCCTGCGCAGCCGATTGCGCCGAGCGTGACAGCACTTGCGCGTGCGTTGAAGCTGGAACGGCCTGTCAGTTTGCCGGAACAAGCGATCACGCTGCGCGCGGCCGCCGACATGTTGCTCGACGAGGCAGCGCAGATGCCGGGGCGGCCGATGGCGGCGCGTGTTGCTGCGGCGATGGGATTATCGCGGTGGGCGTGGGCGCCGTTGTTGCTGGCGCGGATGGATCCCGAGGGACGCGCGAAGGCTAGCCCGCGGATGGATACGTGGCGCGAGTTGCCGGAATGGGAGGACGCGCCGCCGTTAGGGCAACCTGGAAGCATGCCGATCTCGCCAGAAGAGGCGCGGGCGCATCTGAGTGCGATCGTGGGGCCTGGTGCGGAGACACGGAAGACGCAGTCGGATTATGCAGCATTGGCTTCGCAGGCGTTTCGGCCGCGTTCGCAAGAGGGCGAACCATCCGTTGTGTTGGCGGAAGCGGGGACAGGCCTGGGCAAGACCGCGGGCTACCTCGCGCCAGCGACGCTGTGGGCTGAGCGTAATGACGGCACGGTGTGGATTTCGACGTACACGAAGAACTTGCAGCGTCAGATCGCGCAGGAACTGGTTCGGGTTTATCCGGACGAGGCAGAGCGTGCGGAGAAAGTCACGGTCCGCAAGGGGCGTGAGAACTACGTCTGCCTGTTGAACTTCGAAGAGGCGTCCGGGCGGCTGCCCGTGTTGATCGAGCGCGAGACGGTGGCGCTTGGGCTTGTCGCACGCTGGCTGACCGCGACGAAGAACGGCGACTTGCAGGGTGGTGACTTTCCGGCGTGGGCTTGGCCGCATCCGGGGTTTTCGAATGCGCTCACCGATCGGCATGGCGAATGCATTTATGCGGCGTGCCCGCACTATCGGCGCTGTTTCTTGGAGCGTGTCGTGCGCAAGACGCGCGCGAGCCGCGTTGTCGTCGCCAATCACGCGTTGACGATGGTCGAGGCTGCGCGGAACGCGGCGCTTGCCGATTCCGATCCGGAGGAGCGCAGTGTTCCGCCGCTGCGTTACGTGTTCGACGAAGGGCATCATATCTTCGATGCCGCTGACAGTTTCTTCGCGATCCACATCACGGGTTGGGAAGGCGCTGAGTTGCGCCGCTGGCTGCGTGGGGCCGAGGGCCGAAGCGCACGGCGCGGGCGGGGCTTGGTCGAGCGGCTGACGCCGGTGTTCGAAACGGATCCTGAGGCCATCGACAAGTTGCAGGAGGTGGCGCAGCTGGCTTTGGCGTTGCCCGGCGACGGTTGGTTGAGCCGGGTCGCAAACGAAGCGCCGCGCGGGCAGATGGAGCGGTTCTTGAGTGCTGTGCGAACACAGGTGCGCGCGCGGTCGGAGGATGTGGGATCGCCATACGGACTTGAGTGCGAGGTGGCGCCGGCGACAACCCTGCTTGCAGACACGGCACGGGATTTCGCGAATGCGTTGAAAGCGTTGGCGCAGCCGCTGAACGAGATTGCGAAGGCTTTGCGCGAGATGTTGCGGGAAGACGGCGGCGATCAGTTGGCGCAGCACCGCATGCGCGCCGAGGCGGCGCTGCGCGGGATCGAGCGGCGGGCGAAGCTGCAGTTGCCGAATTGGGTGCAGGCGTTGAGCGGCGTCGGGGAAGTACCGCCGGGCGGCAATGTCGATTGGTTAGGCGTCGAGCGGTTCGACGGGCATGACACGAATATCGGCTTCTATCGTCATGCGATCGATCCGACGATTGCGTTTGCAGCCGAAGTGCTGGAGCCGTCGCATGGTGCGTTCATCACGTCTGCCACGCTGCGTGACAGACCGCCCGAGGATGATGGTGGCACCGACGGTTGGCGGTCGGCGGAGGTTCGCACCGGTGCCGGGCATTTGGTGACGCCACCTGTGCGGGCCGCGTTCGCTTCACCGTTCGACTATTCGCGGCAGACTCGCGTGCTGGTCGTGCGCAATCTCAATCGCGATGCGGACCTGCTGGCGGGCGCATATCGGGATTTGTTCGTCGCGTCGGGCGGCGGGGCACTCGGATTGTTTACGTCGATCCGCTCATTGCGACACGTGCACCGGTCTATTGCCGGTGCTTTGAGCGCGCAGGGATTGCCGCTTTATGCGCAGCATATCGACGGGCTCGATACGGGATCGCTGGTTGATCTATTTCGTGAGGACGAAGATTCTTGTTTGCTCGGAACGGATGCGCTCCGCGATGGTGTGGACGTGCCGGGGCGATCGCTTCGGTTGGTCGTGTTCGAACGCGTGCCGTGGCCGCGGCCGGATATCTTGCATAAGGCTCGGCGTGCGGCGTTCGGCAAGGGTTACGACGATCAGTTGACGCGGCTGCGTTTGGCGCAAGGGTTCGGCCGTTTGATCCGCCGCGCCTCCGATCGCGGCGTGTTCGTGCTGCTGGATGCGCGCACGCCGACCCGGTTGCTGTCGGGGTTGCCGCCGGGTGTCGAGATTGAGCGCGTCGGCATTGCCGATGCCATTCAGACCGTTAGGGATTTCCTGCACGCGCCCGGGCTTGCCGATCAGCGGCCGCACCAATAAGGTCCCGCGCGTAAGCAAGGATACAGACTGGCATGACGGCGACTCTCAATCCGCATTCTGCGTTGATCTACGTGATGGTGGTGGTGTCCGCCGCGGACGCGCGGATGAGCGACGCCGAGCTCCACGCGATCGGCGACTCCGTGCGGTTGTTGCCCGCGTTCCGCGGTTTCAGAGACGACAAGATCATTCCGGTCGCGCGCGAGTGCGCTGCGATCTTGCAGGAGCGCGAAGGTCTCGATGCGATCATCGGGCTGGTCAAGGAAGCGCTCACGGATTCCCTGCGCGAGACCGCTTATGCGTTGGCGCTCGATGTTGCGCTGGCAGAGGCCCCCGTGTTGCCGGAAGAGAACCGCGTGCTGCAGCGTTTGCGCACTGGGCTTGAGATCGACCGGCTGACGGCGGCGGCATTGGAAAAAGCCGCTGTCGTTCGTCACGCGCGTATTCCGGTTTGATGGGCGGATCCGGGGAAGCGTTCCTTCGGCTGTCGATTTTCGTTGGCGTGTTCGCAGCCTTGGCTGCGGCGGAACTTATTTGGCCGCGGCGTGCGCAGGCTTATGGGCGCATACGGTGGGTCGCCAATTTGGGACTGAGCGCGTTCAACACCGTGTTGTTGCGGCTCTCATATTTTGCGCTGCCCGCTCTGACGGTCCTCGCGGCTGCTTACATCGAGGGCAAAGGTTGGGGCTTGTTACCGGCGCTCGGGGTGCCAGGTATTGCCGCTGCCGTGATCGGGTTTGTGGCGCTCGATCTTGCGATCTATGGGCAGCATGTCGCGCTCCACTTCGTGCCTGCGCTTTGGCGTTTGCATCGGGTGCATCATGCGGATCCCGACTTCGACGTTTCGACGGGGCTAAGGTTTCATCCGATCGAGATCCTGCTCAGCCAGATTTGGAAGATCGCCGTCGTGCTTGCGATCGGGATTCCCGCTACGGCGGTGCTTGTGT
>JANLXP010000126.1:0-2350 GCA_031365165.1 Alphaproteobacteria bacterium | reverse complement strand
ATCGCCATGATCGAAGGCATGGTCGCGCGCATCAAGGCCGAATATGGCCGCCCGATGAAGGTGGTCGGCACTGGTGGCCTCGCGCACTTGTTCCGCCACAGCACGAACGCGATCGAGCATGTCGATCACGATCTCACCATTCGCGGCCTCCGCCTCATCTACGAACGCAACGCGGTGCTCGCGCGCAAGCCGATCGCATGACCAAGCGCGAGCCTGGCGCAAACGACGAGCTGATCTTCGTACCCCTTGGTGGCGCGGGCGAGATCGGCATGAACTTGAATCTCTACGGCTACGGACCACCCAACAAACGCCAATGGATCATGATTGATCTCGGCGTGATGTTCGGCGGCGACGACACGCCGGGCGTCGACGTCATCATGCCGGACCCCGGCTTCATCGAAGAACACCGCCGCAACCTCATCGCCATCGTGCTGACGCATGCGCACGAAGACCACATCGGCGCCGTCGGCCATCTCTGGCCACGCCTGAAGGTGCCAGTCTACGCTACGCCGTTCACGGCCGCGTTGGTGCGCGGCAAGCTCGAGGAAGAGGGCATCCTCGACGAAGTGCCGCTCCACGTCGTGCCGCTCGGCGGCGAACTGAAGCTCGGGCCGTTCCATCTCGAATTCATCGACATCACCCACTCGATACCCGAACCGAACTGCATCGCGATCCGCACGCCCTTGGGCACCGTGCTCCACACGGGCGACTGGAAGATCGACCCCAAACCCGTGGTTGGCCGCAAAACCGACATCGACGCCTTGCGCAAGTTGGGCGACGAAGGCGTGCTCGCCACGATTTGCGATTCCACGAACGTCTTCGTCCCCGGTCGCTCCGGTTCCGAAGCCGACGTCGGCACCCGCCTCGAAGCCGTCATCGCAAGCTGCAAGGGCAGGGTGGCGGTCACCGCGTTCGCCTCAAACGTGGCCCGCATGCAATCCGTCGTGCGCGCGGCGCAAAAAGCAGGACGCCACGTCGCGCTCGTCGGCCGCTCGATGCACAAGATCGCGGCCGCGGCGATCGAGACCGGCTACCTGAAAGACATGCCCGCGTTGATGGACGAGGCATCGGCAGCAGGCTTGCCCGCGAACAAGATCCTCTACCTTTGCACCGGCAGCCAAGGCGAACCGCGCGCCGCGCTTTCGCGCATCGCCGTTGGCGACCACCCGCACGTATCATTGGTACCCGGCGACAGCGTGATCTTCTCGTCGCGCGTCATCCCCGGGAACGAACGCCTGATCCATCAACTCCAAAACGACCTTGCGATGCGCGGCGTCGAAGTCATCTCCGCCGAAGACCACGACGTGCACGTATCGGGTCACCCCGCGCGCGACGAACTTGCCGACATGTACGGTTGGCTCCGTCCGCGCATCGCCGTGCCCGTCCACGGCGAAGAGCGCCATCTGATGGAGCACGTCCGTTACGCAAAGAGTCTGCAGGTCCCAATCGCACTGCACGCCCCGAACGGCTCGATGGTCCGCCTCGCGCCAGGCGAACCCACGATCTTCGACGAAGCCCCCCACGGCCGCTTGCATCTCGACGGCACGATCATCGCCCGTGGAGACGACAGCGCGTTGAAAGAGCGCAGAGCACTCGCGTTCGCAGGCTACGTCGCCGTCACGATCGTGCTCGACGCGCGCAATCGCCCCGCAGCCAATCCCGTCGTCATTTGCGCGGGCGTGCCCGCCGACATCGTCGAAACCGCACGCCAAGCCGCGACCGATGCTCAGGACCGCGTCGGCCGCCGCTTTGACGATGCCCCGCGTGCGATCGAAGAAGTTCGCCGCGCCGTTCGCCGCGAAATCCAAGACGCCTGGGGAAAGAAGCCGGTCGTGAAAGTCGAAATCACACGCGTCGGCTGACGTCGGTCCACGCCTCGGGAAGTGCAATCCCGGGCAGGCTCAGCGCGTTCGCAACAACCGCCTCGCCCAACGCGGCAGCGTGCTTGAACCCGTGCCCCGAACACGCCGAAACGACGGTGACGTCCTCGATCAACGGATGCGCGCCAACCCAAAAGTTGAAATCCGGCGTCGACGTGTAGAGACAAGTCGCACCGCGCAGATGCGCACCCAACGCCGGAAATGACGCCCGTACGCGAGGCGTCACGAGACCGATGTCGGCATCCGTAACCTCATACCCAACCGCGTCGGGATCGACCGCCACATCAAGCGCATCTGCAGCAGCCAGGAGAATCTGGAGCTGGGCCAGACTTTCCTCGGTCAAGGGGCGGCACAGGATCAGACCGGCCACATCGTGCAGGTCGCGCAACTGCAGCAATCGGTGGGTTCCGGGTGGCGGGGCCAAGGCGCCGGCCATGCGATCGATGATCTGTGCCCGCTCTGGATCGACA
>JANLXP010000303.1:0-3473 GCA_031365165.1 Alphaproteobacteria bacterium | reverse complement strand
CCACAAGCTCGCGCGCCGGCTCCGGCGCATGTGCTTCGCGCACCGCTTGCGGCATCTCCGCAAACCCCGCAAGCACGCGCTGAAAGAGCGGCGTCTGTGAAAGCCGCTCCGTCGTCACAGCGGTCGTGATTTCGTAGCGCGAAAACTCCTGCGCGAATGCGTCGAGCGGGAGCAAACCGACGCACGCGGTCGCCCCGCGCGCGGTCATCGTGCCCGCCGCCAGTGCACGCGCCAAAGCGAGAGCGGGCAGGGCCGGGATGTTCGGCCCGTCACCGGCCTTCGCGATCAGCGTCCAACGCGAGCGCGTGAGCGCACCGGCGGCATCGAGGCCGCAAGCCTCCACGATCATGCCGCCCTTGTCGCTGCCGAAGCGGCGAAACAAGGCGGCAACGGCGTGCAGGAACTCCGAGAACGGCTCAAGGGAACGCACGACGCCCCAGCGCACCGGAAACGTCAGCAACCAAAGACCAAGCTGCAAGATGGTGAGCTCGACGCCAGCGCGAAACACGGCCTGCCGCACCGTCGGAAACCGCATCCGCACGATGTCGAGATCGGGCGTTTCGACCAGTGCCACGAACCGCTTGCCCAATCCTTCGATCGAAACGCGCTGCAGCAACCCCCAACCGGGTGCGGAATCCCATCGCCCGAAGCGCCACACGTTCACGGGCCTGCCCGCATAACTCAAGATCGCGCGTACGACCGACAAACCCATCGCGGCCGCGGCACCGGGGCTGAGCGCAATCTCCACGCTGTCGACGCGCTTCCAATCGCGGCAAAGTTCGTCGAGCACCGCTTGCGTCAACGCCGGTGTGGTGCTGGCACCCGTGACGGCAAGCACGCCATGCGCTTTCGCAACGTCGTCCAGCGCCCCAAATCCGGCGACGAAATCCCGCGCGTCCGCGAGGTCGATGTAGTGCACACCGCTCTCGATGGCCGCCCGCGCGAGGCTGTAGGCGCTCGCCTGAAAGGGGCCCGCCGCATCGACAATGCAAAAGACGTTGAGCGCGGCGATGTCGGCAGCGGTCGCGCGGGTTCGATCCAGAAAGGACACCGACACACGCTCGCCCGCGCGCAGCGTTCGCGCAAAGGCGACCGCGTTCTCGCGCGAGCGCCCGCAAATGACGACGTGACAGTCTGTTGCCTCGATAAGGCCGCGCACGAGCGGCTGACCGAACGATCCCGCGCCGCCGACGACGGCGATGCGCTTAGCCGTCAGGGCTTCACCGCGCTCGTAACTGCGGCGGCTGCAGCGCCCGAGAGATCCTGAAACGGCCCAAGCGGCTTCTTCTCCGTCTTGACCTCAAGGATCGCAGGTGTGCCCGACCAAAGCTTGTAGACGACGACGCCGTCTTGAATGAGCAGCAGCATCGAGGCCTTCCAACCCGTACCCGTCGTCTCCCGCTCAAACCCCAACACGTCGAGCGCCACGTTGCCGGTGCGGTCCTTCGACGAAATCGAAGGCTCCGCCAGCCAGCCCGTGCACCGCTCGCGCGCGGTCAGGCACGATTGCACGGCCGGATCCAAATCCTCCTGCTTCATTGATTGCTGCGGCAGGAAGCGCGGCACCATGTCGAGATAGTTCAGCACTTTGATGTTCGGCGTCGTGTACGGATCGAACCCACGCACCTTCAACTCCTTCTGCGTGGTGACATAAGGCTTCACCTGCGCATAAGCGTCTTCCGCGCTTTTGTAGCTCTTAAACGGCGACTCCGTCGTCTCGACGGTCGACGGCAAGATGCCCCAACTCGCACATGCCGAAAGCGGCAACAGGGCCGCGACCATGAACGCACCACGCAAACGCATCGTTGAAATCCGAACCATCGAAGGAATGACGCATTCTGGCGAGAAACCTGCCCGAACGCAATTTGCAACCCGTCACATATCGCCTCGCCACCGCTGGCGAAGGCAGCAGTAGGCCTTGCCTAAATGCTGGCGCGCTCAGCCAGCTGGCGCAGATTTTCCTCATGATCGCCGCGGTTCAGCCGGTAGAAGCCGATCGCCGCCATCATCGCCATCCAAAACGTCAAAATGACGGGCACGTAATACGCGCCGAGCCGCCAGACCACATCCGCCGGGACGTCTTCGGGTTTGGCCCCGGCTTTCAGGCCGGCCAGCGTAATCACGACCGTGGCCGCCATCACGCCGAGACCCGACACCATCTTGCGGATGAAGGTCACGGCAGCGACGAACGTCCCTTCCGAGCGCCGGCCCGTTTTCAGTTCGGCTTGCTCGACAAGGTCGGCCATCATCGCCGCGGTCAGAATTTGGAAGCACACGATGAGGCCGACATCGATGATGCCGGTGACAAGGACCAGCAAATAGATGAACTGCGGCGTGCCTGCATCGAGCAATCCCGCAAGCTTCAGTAGGATTGGCAACGGTGAGCCCAAGAAAGCGATCAAGCCAATGACCATTGCGCCGCGCTTCTTACCGATCGTACGCGTGACGACGGGGGCGAGCGCCGCGCCGATGACTGCGGAAAGGAAGACGCCGATTACCAAGCCGCCGATTTCAGCCGGCGTAAATTTCCAGAAGTAGGTCGAGATGTAGAACGCGAGCGCGGCCGAGAGGCCAGCGCCGATCGAACCGAACGCCGTCGCAACGAATAGCGCTACGAAAGAGCGATTTGAAAGCGTCTCGAAAACTTCCCTGAAGACGAGCCCCGGCGTCATGCGCCGCTTCGGCGGCGGCGCCTTGAGGTAGGGGATGCGCGAATGCGTTCCGATCGCCGAGGCGAGGATCGAAACACCCATGAGAACCGCGGCGATGACGCCGTACACCGCATAGGCGTCGCGGTTGAACTGGCCCGTCGTGGTGGCGCTCGCAAACGCGGGGAATAACGCGACGAACATCAGAACCGACATCGCGTTGCCGCCGGTCCAGCCGAAATACAAGCGCCACGAGATGAGTGTCGCGCGCTCGTCGTAGTCGGCCGTCAGTTCGGGGGTAAGCGCCGAACTCGGCGTTTCGTTGAGCGTGATGAAAGTCCGGATCAAAACCGCGAGCGCAAACAAATACCAAAACAGCGCGCCATTCGACCAACCGATCGGTGGATTCCAGAGCAGGTAATAGGTCGCCGCCACGGGGATTGCGGAGGCGTAAAGAAATGGATGCCGCCGCCCCCATCGCGAATGCAGATTATCGGACCAATAGCCGACGATCGGATCGCTGATCGCATCGACGATGAGCGCCATCGTGATCGCAATGCCCACGGCACTCGCATCGAGCCCAATCACTTGGCTGTAGAACAGCAGCAGAAAATACGCGAACCCGCCGTCTTTTATGCCGTAGGCCACCGCGCCAAAACCGTAGGCGAGCTTCGTACCAAGTGAGAGCTTGCCTGACTGCAGGACGGCTTTTTGCACGGGTGCGTGATCCTTAGGTTGCCTTTGTACCTATCACGGAATTGCAACCTTGCACGTCCGGAGATGACGCGCTTACTTCGCCAGCTTCGCTTTAACGAAGTCGTAGAA
>JANLXP010000237.1:0-9584 GCA_031365165.1 Alphaproteobacteria bacterium | reverse complement strand
GGCACGCTGTCGTAGTGCGCGGTGGCGAGGACCGCCTTGCCGGGGCTTGAGCCCTTCTTCACCGCGATGATGTTCTCGACGTAGCTGCAGCCTGGGCGCGTCTCCGGTGGCGCGCATTGCGCGGTCGACTGGATTTCGGGCGCGTAGCCCGCGAGCGTCAGTTCTTGAACGATGCGGTCCTTGATGGCGAGGTTCGCGGCGGAGCCCGCCATGTGCGGGACTTCGGGGCCGAGAACACGGGCGAGGGTCTCCATCGCGCGCGCTTGTGCGAAGCCGGTGTTGGCGGCTGTGCCCGGCGCTTCGAGTTGGGCGGTTGCCCAGAGCATGAAGAGCGCGGTGACAACGACGGCACCGAGAAGCGTCGCAAGAAAGCGGATGTTCATGACCATGTCCCCATTCGAGGGAGTCTAGCTCAGGTCTTCGGGCTTTGTCTTAGGTTTGAACGGGCAGAGATCGAGCACCGGGCAAACGGGGCACTTCGGTTTGCGGGCGACGCAGGTGTAGCGGCCGTGCAGGATCAGCCAGTGGTGCGCGTGCTGCATGAAGCGGGGAGGCACAACCTTCATGAGCTGATCTTCGATTGCGCGCGGGGTTTTGCCCTTCGCGAGCCCCATCCGTTGGGCCACACGGAAAACGTGCGTATCGACGGCGATCGTGGGTTCGCCGAATGCCATGTTGAGAACTACGTTCGCCGTCTTGCGGCCGACACCCGGCAGCGCCTCCAACGCGTCGCGGTCGCGCGGGACTTCGCTTGCGTGGTTCGCGATGAGGGCCTGCGAAAGGGCGATGACGTTCTTGGCCTTCGAACGGAAGAGGCCGATCGTCTTGATGTGGTCGATCAGCTTGGCTTCGCCCAGCTTCACCATTTGCTCGGGCGTTTTGACGACTTTGAACAGAGGGCCAGTCGCCTTGTTGACGCCTTTGTCGGTCGCCTGCGCCGATAGCACCACCGCCACCAGCAGGGTGTAGGCGTTCACATGCTCCAGTTCGCCCTTCGGCGCGGGCATGGCCGCGGCAAGGCGTTCGAAGATGGCGTCCGCTTTTTTGGCCTTCGACATTGGGGGGCACTTTGCTAGAGTTTGCCTATGGCTTGCAAAGAGATGATGCTCATTCTCTGTGCGCGGATCGGGTTCAATCCCCCTTCGGCCTAACGGCCTTCAATCCGCTTTTCCGCAAGCCACCGTTCCCGAGAGCACCCTCATGTCCAGCAAAGCTGCAACGCACAACCAGACCAAGCATTGGCAGGCGCTTGATGCCGCCCACCACATTCATCCGTTCACCGAGACTCAGGCGCTGAACAAAAAGGGCGTCAGGGTCATCACGAAGGCCGACGGCATTTACGTGTGGGACTCGGAAGGCAACCGGCTGATCGATGGGATGTCGGGGCTTTGGTGCGTGAACGTCGGGTATGGGCGAAAGGAGCTCGCGCAGGCTGCGTACGATGCGATGCTGCAGCTGCCGTACTACAACTCATTCTTTCAGACGACGAACCCCTACGCGACGGAGTTGGCGGCGAAGATCGCGAGCGTGTTGCCGGCAGGATTGAGCCGCATTCTGTTTGCGAACTCCGGCTCCGAGGCGAACGACACGGCGCTGAAGCTGATCCGCTACTACTGGAACCTGCAGGGGAAGACGCAGAAGAAGATTCATATATCGCGCGAGTATGCGTACCACGGCGTAACCATGGCTGCGGCGTCGCTCTCGGGGCTGACCCCCATGCATCCGCAGTTCGACCTGCCGCTGGCCGGGTTCGAGAAAGTGCCGACCGCTTATTGGTACATGTTCGGGGAGGGCAAAGACCCTGCTGCGTATGGGCTTGAGGTCGCGCGGAAGCTCGAAGAGAAGATTTTGGAATTGGGAGCGGATCGTGTGGCTTCGTTCTCCGCCGAGCCAATTCATGGCGCCGGCGGGCTGTTGTTCCCGCCTGAAGGGTATTGGGCGGAAATCCAGCGCATTTGCACGAAATACGACGTGCTGCTGCATGTCGATGAGGTGATTACCGGCTTCGGGCGGACCGGCGAGTGGTTCGGCTCGCAGACCTTTGCCATCACGCCCGACATTATGACGATGGCGAAGGGCATTTCTTCGGGCTACCAGCCGATTTCGGCGGTCGGACTAGGTCCGCGCGTGGGCAATGCCATTGCAACTGCGAACGAGGAGTTGGTGCACGGCTATACATGGTCGGGGCACCCGGTCGCCTGCGCGGTGTCCTTGAAGAATTTAGAGATCATCGAAAGGGAAAAACTCGTCGATCGCGTGCGCGATGACATCGGACCCTACTTCCAGGCGAGGGTCCAGGAGCTATCGACACATCCGCTGGTGGGTGAAGTGCGAGGCAAGGGCCTCCTTGCGGCGATCGAATTGGTAAAAGACAAAACGCACCGTACGTTTTTCCCGCGCGAACTCGATGTGGGAACGCAGTGCCGCAATCATTGTTTCTCGAACGGGCTCGTCATGCGGGCAATCCGGGACACGATGGTTCTTTCACCGCCTTTGATTATTTCTCGCGACGAAGTGGACGAAATTGTCAGGCTGGCGCGGCGGTGTTTCGACTTAACAGCGAGTGATCTCGGTTTACCCACAGGCTAGTTGCATATGCTCGTTGCCTGTTCCCCACTGCTGACAGAAACGATGTGTCTAACGAGCCATAGTCATTAAGTTTGTGTAAGAGCCAAAAAAAAAGTTGCCCGCTGTGACATCGGCGCATATAGTGAGTCGCAGATGGTTGATTTGATGCTGGTTTCGCGTTGCCCCCCCCGCTAGCGGGACCGGTTTTCAGCCATCTAAGCGTCAGAATATCCCCTCCTGACGCGTGGCGCGTTAAAGCGCGTTTTGACCCCCGGCTGGACGCACAGCCGGGGGTCTTTTCATTTCTAGTTGCACCTCCCGCCTTGCTACACGCAGCCCGTTAAGCGCCATGCCCGCTCTTCGAATCGCGACCTGGAACATCAACTCCGTGCGCCTGCGGATCGGGATCGTGGGCAAGCTCGCACGGGAGCAGAAGATCGACGTTCTGTGCCTGCAGGAGACGAAGGTCGCGGACAGCTCGTTCCCGCATAAGGCCATTCGCAAGCTTGGCTTCGAGCACGTCGCGATCAACGGACAGAAGGGCTATCACGGCGTCGCCATTCTCAGCCGCGTGCCGTTCGACAGCGTCGACGCGCGCGAGTTTTGCAGCAAGGGCGATGCGCGACATGTGCGCGTGAGCCTGCCCGGCGGGATCGAGGTGCATAATTTCTATGTGCCGGCCGGTGGCGACATCCCTGACCCCAAAGCGAACGAGAAGTACGCACACAAGCTTCAGTTCCTGGACGAGATGACGGGATACTTCGAGGGGATGAAAAGCAAGCGCACGGCCGCGCGCGTCGTCGTCGGCGATTTGAACGTCGCGCCGCACGAGCACGACGTTTGGAGCCACAAACAACTTCTGAACGTCGTGAGCCACACGCCGCCGGAGACCGACCGGATGGCGGCGGCCTATGCGGCGCACGACTGGATCGACGTCACGCGTTCGTTCGTGCCGCTGGATCAGAAAGCCTACAGCTGGTGGAGCTACCGCAATCAGGATTGGAAAAAATCCGACCGCGGGCGGCGGCTCGACCACATTTGGGTGAGCCCGGCGCTCAAAGGCGCTGTGAAGAAGCACTCGATCCTGCGCGACGCACGCGACTGGAAACGGCCGTCGGACCACGTGCCCGTGGTGGCGGAGATTGAGACATGAAGTGTGAACGGTGCAAGCTTGAGGTTGCGTGGCCTGAGCACATAACGAAAAGCGATCGGTTGGTGGTGCTCGAACTCGCGCAACGAAGTCGCATCGACAGTATTCGCAAACTAAAAGATTGGCACGGAATGCGATTGGTCGACGCAAAGCTGATTGCTACACATTTTCCAATCCGACCAGGGGCATGCAGCCGAACCTGTGGCGCGCAACTATCTCCAGGGCAGACAACGTGCCCGAAGTGCAAGGCACTTACCCTGAACGCGAGCTAGGGGTTTTCATCTGTGCGATCATCACCGTCGATGACGCGGTGGCGATGAGTTTGCCCGCTTCGTCTTTCAAATCGGCTTCGAGGAAGATGACCGTGCCACCGCGGCGGACGGTGCGGGCTTCGGCTATGAGGCGACTGCCGGGTTTGGCTTGGGCGAGGTAGCTCACCTTCATTTCGAGCGTGGGCGTGATTTGGCCCCATTCGATCGTGAGGCCGGCGGCGAGCGCGATCACGTCGTCCATCATCGCGGCCGTCATGCCGCCGTGGACGGCGCCGTAGCGGTTGCTGAGCGTTGCGGTCGTGTCGTAGGCGACGCGGACGGTGCCGGCCGCGACGTCGATATCGAGCAGATCTTGGCCCAGGACGACCGACGCTTCGGCGCGGCGCTTCAGGATCGCTTGGATGTTTGGCGGGTATTTTTCGGGCTGCGCGCGATCGACCGGCATTATTCGAGGCCCGCGTCGCGCAGCTTGGTGTGCGCCGCGGACAGCTCCTTGTTGACGTTGTTCAAGCGCACGGCCAGTTCGCGCATGATTTCGAGCGGCATTTGCGGAATGTCGCGCAACATCTGCAGGAACTGATCCTTCTTGATCCTGAGCGTGTCGAGCGGTTCGGCGGCGATGATCGTCGCCGTGCGCGGCATCTCGCACAGGAGCGCCATTTCGCCCACGATGTTGTTGGCGCCGATGTGCGCCACGACAATGTCGCCCTTCGGGGAGTTTATGGCGACGTCGACCTTGCCACCCAAGATCAGATAGGCGCTGTCGCCGCGGTCGCCTTCGCGAAACAAGACGGCGCCGGCGTCGAATGCCAGGCGCTCGCTGGTGAAGGCCAGCAGCTTCAGCCGCGAGGTTTCGATGTTTGCGAACAGCGGAACGCGGCGCAGCAGCTCGACTTCGCTTTGGATACTCATGAGACTACCTCCACGTTCGTCATTGCGCAGCCTCGCGGATGGCGGCTTGGGTCTGGTCCGACGTGAGCTTGCCGTGATCGAAATGCAGCACGCGGTCGAAGCGGCTGGCGAGATCGGCTTTCGTCAGAACCCAAAGCGTTGCCTTGCCCTTGCGATGGGCGAGGACGCGTTCGACGATTACGGTCTTTTGCTGATCGTCGAGATTGGCGAGCGCGCTGTTGACGACCAGAATCTGCGGGTCTTTGATCAAGGCGCGCGCGAGGCCGAGTTTCTGCCGCTGCGCCGTGGTCAGGCGCTTGCCTGCTGCGCCGACGTTGAAGGTGAGGCCTTCCTCGATAATCACATCGCGAACATCGAGCTGATCCAAGATCTCGCGCACGAGCACGTTTACGCGCTCTTGCGCATGGGCGATGCCGTAGGCGACGCGGCCGAGCAGGATGTTGTCCTGGATGGAGGCGGAGGCGTTGTATTTGTCCTCTTCGTAGAACGATATCCGCGCGGCGAGATCGGCGGGCAGCGTTTCCGCGAAGGTCCGGCGCGCGGCAAGCAGACGCTCGCGAATTTCGGGCGTGATGAGCCCCAAGCGATGGCGCGCCTCGACGTAGCGCAGCGGCAGGACGGAAAGACGCGAGCGATCTTGGTAGGAAAGTTCCGTCATCTTCGCGCGCTTCATGATCTGCTGGTAGTCGGGCAGTTCGTTTGAAGGAATGAAGCTGAATTCGTCGAAGAACGGGTGATCGGTCGGGAAGTCGCGGAACAACTCCAGCATGGTCTCGGCGATCGAGAGGCCCATCGCGACTAGGTGCTTGTCCAGCCGTTCCTCAGCCGCCACGCGGCGGAAGTGCGGCAGGCTAGGAAGGTTGTGCGGCTGCAGCAACGGATCGGCGCTGGCGCCGAACAGAATGTTCTCCGCGATCGAGGCGTTGCGATTGTAAGCCGACGCGTCGAAACGTTCGACGAGATTGGCGTAGTCGGGTGCGGCCAAACGCTTATGTAAAGCGATGCGTGCTTCGACGATGCGTTCTGCGGCGGCGCTGTTGCGGGTTGGGTCGATGCGAGACTGGAGACCGAATTGATAGATGTCGTTCTCAAGCTCGACCATGCACAGAGTGTCGATCAAGCGATCGAGAACCAGCTTCGGATCGCTGTTGCCGCCAAGTGCGTCGTAGTTGACCCAATCGGCGTCGGCATCGAATATAGGATTGCCGGCGCGATCGGCCTCGCGGAAGCGGCGCTCGGCTGCCGCACCTGAGCGCGACGCAACCTTCAAGCCGTAGAGCAAATTTTCTTTCACCGTTACCGGGAAGAAGTATCCGTCTGGACCTGCGTAGCCGAGCGAGCGGCCCGTCACGCTTTCCGGCAATGAGAGAATGTCCGCGTCGCCGGCTTTGATCGTGCCGTTCTTAAGTGTGATTTGGCGGGCGAAAAGCTGGCCCAACGCTTCCTTGCCGCATCCGGCGGGGCCGACAACGGCGACCATCTGGTCGAGCGGCAAAATAATGTCGACATCGTCGAGCAGCGTGAAACCGGAATCGTCCAGCGCCGTCACGTTCTTCAGTTCGATCGGACCTGCAAACGCAGCCGGGCTCGCGGCTTCGTCATGCACTTCGGGCAACGTCATACCTTCAGGATGGAACTGGTCCATCACTTGGTTGAATTTGATTTCGACGTCCTGGCGCTGCAGATCCCAGTCGATCAGCTCCTTGATCGGACCGGGCAAGTCTTTGTAGGCGACGATGACGGCGACGAGCTGGCCGACGTCCAAAGCTCCGACGATCACGAGGTAGCCGCCGACGAGGTAGAAGATGAACGGCGTCAGCTGCGCCATGAAGTTGTTCAGCGACTTGACGAAGTATTTGCGTTGATAGAGCTCGAAGCGGATATCGAAGATTTTCCCCAAGCGGCGCACCATGTCGGCGCGCTCCCAATTCGAGGTGCCATGGACACGGATGTCCGGGCCGCCATCGACGATTTCGCCGACACGGCCGGCGAGCTCGCGCGCTTGAATTTGGCGCTGCTTGCCGAGCTGCAGGATCGGCCGGCGCAGACGCGGGATGACGATCGCTTGGCTAAAGACGACGAAGCCAGCGATGATACCCAGCCAGAAATTCTGCACCAAAATGAAGATCAGGGCCGTTAGGCCTTGACCGGCGAGGAACACGGGCCAGACAACCGCGTCGCCGGAGAAGCCCCCCATCGGCTCCACCTCGTCCTTCACCATCGACGCGATTTCGGCTTGCTTGGCCTTGCGCAAATGCGACGGCGGGAACCGCAACACGCGGTCGATGAGGTCGTAGCGCAGGCGGCGCAACAGGCGCTCGCCCAGACGGCCCTTCATCGTGTTGATCAGGTATTTGAGGAACCCGTTGAAACCGACCAATGCCAGATAGGCAAAGCTGAGGGCCACAAGGTAGGGCATTCGCTCGAGCGCGAAGCCCTGGAACAGGGCCCATTGGCCGCCTAGCCAGTCGGGAAAGCTGAACACGATGCGCAGGAACTGTTCGGTCGCCCCGGGGGTCGTGAATGCCGAACCGTTCTGAGGCCCCGAGATTGGGCCGTTGATGATGAGTTTTGGGAGCGTGAGCGTTACGAAATAGAACGGCTGCGCCGCCACCGCGATCGCGAGGATGACCAGCTGGTCGCGGCGGGAATGCTGCCAAATATATTTATAGAGCGACTGGTGCGTGGCCATTCAGTGATTGCCGGATTCGGCGCTCAAGCTAGTGGCAAAGACTTAACAACGCCACGCCCTTTCGCTGCCGTGGTTCTCGTGCGAAATTCGGGCACTTCTTGCGCGTCGAGGTTTAACCATTAGCCAGTCGCACGGCCGGGTTCTGATCTACAGCCACGACAGTTTCGGGCTGGGGCACATCCGGCGCTGCCGGACGATTGCGCATGCGCTCGCCGAGGCATTTCCGAAACTCAAGGTCTTGATCGTCTCGGGCTCGCCGATCATCGGCAGTTTCGATTTCAAAACGCGCGTCGATTTCGTGCGCGTTCCCGGCATCATCAAGCTTCGAAACGGCGACTATGTGCCGCTTGGCGAACATGGGTCGATTCAAGAGACGACGGCTCTTCGTTCGTCGTTGATCGGCGACACGGCGCTGGCGTTCGCGCCGGATCTCTTCATCGTCGACAAGGAGCCGCTGGGTTTGCGCGGCGAACTTGAGGGGACCTTGGAAGCGTTGAAGGCGCGGGGAACGCGCCTTGTGCTGGGCTTGCGCGATGTGCTTGACGAACCCGAAGCGCTCGCCGCCGAGTGGCAGCGCAAGCGGGTGATACCGGCGGTGGAGCAACTCTACGACGACATCTGGGTCTATGGGTTGAAGGCGATTTACGATCCGCTGGCGGGGCTCGGCTTGTCGAATACAGTGAGCGCCAAGACAACGTTCACCGGGTACCTTCGGCGGTCGCGGCCTTCGGCGCTGCCGGTGACGGCGCTTTCGGATATCGCCCAGCGCATTTTGGTGACAGCGGGCGGTGGTGGCGACGGTGAGTTGCTGATCGATTGGGTGCTTAGTGCCTATGAGCGCAATGCGCGCGTGTTGCCGCCGGCTTTGATTATCCCAGGGCCGTTCATGCGCGCCGACTTGCGTGCCGGGTTCGAACAACGAGCCGCCGGAATCTCGCAACTCAACATGCTCACGTTCGAGCCGCGGATGGAGCATTTGATGGCCGAATGCCTCGCGGTCGCGTCGATGGGCGGGTACAATACGTTTTGCGAAATTTTGTCGTTCGACAAGCGCGCTTTGCTTGTTCCGCGGCACACACCGCGGCTGGAGCAAACCATTCGTGCAGAGGCGGCCGAGCGATTGGGCCTCATTCGGATGTTGCGCGAACCGGACGGTGTGCCGGTGGCTGATGCGATGAGCGCGGCCCTGCGCGCGCTGCCGGACCAAGCGTTGCCGTCGCGCTCTGCCGCGACAGGCTTGCTCGATGGGCTCACCACGATTGTCGACCGGTGTGGCGCCTTGTTCGGGCGAGCCACGGCGCGCGGGTGATGACGCCCACACTCGCGATTGTGGTGAAAGGGTTTCCACGCTTGTCGGAGACGTTTGTCGCGCGCGAGCTTCAGGGTTTGGAGGCGCGCGGCTTGTCGTTTTCACTGCATGCGCTGCGCAAGCCTGGCGGAGATGCGGCGCTTGTCGAAAACGAGGTGCAGGCCGTTCCGCAGTATCTGCCGGAATATCTTCACGACGCGCCGGCGACGGTCGCGAACGCTTTTCTTGCGGCGCGCAAACTACCAGGATTCGACACGGCTTGGGGCGCGTTTCGGGCCGATCTTGCTTCCGAGTTTGCACGAGCGCGGGCGCGGCGGTTTGGGCAGGCGTGCGTTTTGGCTTCGCAAATGCCCTCAAGCGTGCGGCACATCTATGCGCATTTTGCGCACAGCCCGGCTTCCGTTGCGCGCTACGCGGCGCTGATGAGGGGCGTCGGGTTCAGCGTTTCTGCTCACGCGAAAGACATCTGGACGGCGCCCGAGTGGGATTTGAAACGCAAGCTTTCGGGGGCCGCGTTCGTCACCGTTTGCAACAAGGCGGGGTTTGAGAGGCTGCGCGCGTTCGACGCGAAGGCGCCGCTGAAGCTGATCTACCACGGTCTGTCACGCGATGTGATTGCGCGCGCCGCGCGAGAGCAAACGCGCGACGGCGCCGAGGCGCGCGACCCTGTTCGCATTGTTT
>JANLXP010000199.1:0-1054 GCA_031365165.1 Alphaproteobacteria bacterium | reverse complement strand
GGTCGGCCGCGCGTTGAAGCACATGAAGGAGCTCGCCGAACTCGCGATCGACGCGAACAGCGACGCATTCAAAATCATGCAAGATCGCGCCAAGGAATCGATCGCCGAGATGCAAGAACTCGCCGAGAAGATCACCGCTGGACGAAAATAGCTCAGCCGATTTTAGCTGCTGACGCCTCGAAGATCTCCATCACGGGTGGCGAGGCGCTGAGTTCGCGTGCGCGCGTCACGAATGCGATGGACTCTTTCACTTTGAAATGCGCCGAGAGCGTCGCCGCGTCGGCCCATTTTTCGATGAACGTGAGCTTCATCGCGTTTTCGCAATCGACATGAATATCGTGCGAGACGCAGCCGGGCTCAGTGCGCGACCGGCGCGTGTGCTCCAACCCAAGCCGCTGCACTTCCGCGAACGTGTCCGGTTTGGCAACGATGCTGCCGACAACGATGATCATACCGGTAACCTCACAACGGCGCGCAATCCGCCAAGCTGACTTTCGCCCAAAGTAATATCGCCGCCGTGGCCGCGCGCAATATCGCGCGCGATCGCGAGACCCAGGCCGACGCCGCCACCCTGCGTCAGCGTGCGGCCGCTCTCCAAGCGGTGAAACGGCCGGAACGCTTCCTCACGCCGATCGGGTGGAATGCCGGGTCCATCATCCTCGACCGCGATCTCGACCATATCGTCGCGCTGGCTTGCGCTGACCGTCGCCCGCGTGCCGTATCGCAAAGCGTTTTCGACCAAGTTCGTCACGCAGCGTCGCATTGCGTTCGGCCGGACCTCGACGACAAGACCTCCGTTGACCGCAACCTCAACCGTCTTGTTCGGCGCCTTCGTTCCGACCTTGCGCTGCGCGCTTGTCGCAACGTCGCGAACGAGCTGCCCGATATCGGTATCCGCCGCCCCTTCGCCGGCCTGTCCACGCGCGAACGCGAGGTATTCCTCCAACATATGTTCCATCTCTTCCAAGTCGCCCCGTAGCGCTTCCGACGACGAATCGTCCTTCATCATCGCGAGCTCAAGCTTCATGCGCGTCAGCGGCGTGCGCAAATCGTG
>JANLXP010000198.1:0-1296 GCA_031365165.1 Alphaproteobacteria bacterium | reverse complement strand
TCAATTGACACCAACCACGTTCTACCCGCACGGCTTCTGTGATCCGCTTGCGTAGATGACGGGAGCTTAGGTTTGTCGGACTAACAAATTGTAAATTTCAAAGTATTCGAAGGTGCACTTGAAGTAAAATCGTCGCATAATCGTCGCCATGATAAATATTGCGTAAAGGCGAAAGCGAAGATTACAGCGAACGACTGCGAGAGCGATTCAAAATGAAGCACATGGGGCCGCGAATCGCGCACCTGCTTCGGCGCGAATCGCGCGGTTCAGCGCACAGGACGGTTCACGCATCCTTAATGGCTTTGCGCGACCCTCGGGGCCGATAAACCTGAAACCCAAGTGGGAGTATCTTCATGTCTGCATTCCGTGCCGCACTCTTGGCCGCTGCAGCCGCATTTGTCTCCGGCACCGCGCTCGCTGACGGTGTCGAAGCGAAGCTGCCGGGCTATATGCGCGTCGACTACGAACAAAGCACCGTCGTCCACTTGGACAAGCCCGTGAAAACCGTGCTCGTTGGCAATCCGCTGATCGCCGACGCCATGCTCGTCAACGAGAAAACGATCTACGTGCTCGGCCGGATGTTCGGCAACACCAACGTCATTGCGATCGACGACACCGGCGCTGAGATCATGAACACGCGCGTCACCGTCGGCACGCCCAACATGGCGCAAGTTACGATCTATCGTGGCACCCAAGGCCAGCGCAACCTCGCTTGCTCGCCGCATTGCGAACGCACGGTCACGCAAGGCGACTCTGAGATGGACGGCATCTACCAGCACGCCGACAAGAAGGTCGACGTCAGCCAGAAGTCGGCGGCTCTGTCGAACGGCAAGTAAGGACGCCCGCGGCGCCCAGTTTCGCCGCTCAAGATCACAAGAAAAGGCCCGCTGTTTCCAGCGGGCCTTTTTGTTTGGGTTGCTCGAACCCAACATCGATTAGCGGCTGAGGCGCAGGTTCGACAAGTCGTTGGCGATCGCCTGGAACACGCTCTGCAGCTGCGCCGCACTCGGCGACAGATAGCACAACTTGTCGCGGTTGCTATTGCACTTAGGCACCGAGTTGTCGCGCGCTTCGTCGGCGCTCGCGCAGCCTTCCATCAAGTTCTGTGCGCGAGACGAGTTCTCCATCAGCAAGATCGTATAGACGCGGATGCCGGCGTTCTTGACGTTCGTGCACACGGTCGATGTACGTGTGTCCTGGTTCGTCTCCGAAGTGGGCCCGTTCGTCGTACCCAACTGGTTGCGGATCAGGAAGTTGTACGCCGTGTAGGACCCTTTGTGGTACATGTTGCTGTCG
>JANLXP010000153.1:0-1762 GCA_031365165.1 Alphaproteobacteria bacterium | reverse complement strand
CGTGGCTTGAGAGCGCCGACACGATCACCGTGCGGAGCCTGCTTGATCGCGATGCGGGGTATGCGGATGCGACACGTCTGCTTGGCGCGCTCGCGCATCGGTTTCCGGCGCACAAGCTGCGAGCGCCACAAATCCATCGCGAAACCGGCCCGGCCGACGCGTTCGAGCGCGCAGGTTGGACGCGCTCGCCGATCTATCAGTTTTTGATGCGATGCACGCTTAAGGAGGTTTAGGATGACGTGGATTCGTTTGGCGCTCGGAACCGTTCTGGCGACAGCGGGTGGATTCTTTTCCACCTCTGTTACGGCCGCGGCTTGGCGAACGATTACGTGCAAGCGCAACGCCGAAGCCAATCTATGATATGTTTCTGAAGAAATATGTCTTGCAAAACATCTTGCCGGCTGATATTGAGGCGAAATGGCATCTTGGGTTGTGCTCTTTCACGAGGAATTCCTTCCCGAGTACGAGGCACTGCCTGAACCCGTTCAGAACGAGTTGTTAGCGAAAGTTCGGCTTTTGGAGGAGTTCGGCCCTTCGTTGCGGCGGCCGCATGCGGACACGCTGAAGGGTTCGAAGCATACGAACATGAAGGAACTGAGGTTCGAGGCACAGGATGGGGTTTGGCGCGCTGCATTCGCCTTCGACCCCGTGCGGCGAGCAATCATCCTGGTCACGGGCGACAAGTCGGGCGGCAGCTCGGATCAGTTTTACCGCGCGCTCATCGAAAGGGCGGACCGGCGTTTTGACGAGCACTTGCGCGTCGTGAAAGGAAAGAAGGACTAGGCGATGGCAAAGACACTGGACGAGATCATGGCGTCATTGCCGCCGGCGCGGCGCAAGGCGATCGAGCGGCGTTCGGCCGAGCTGATCGCGGAGGAAATGACTTTGCGGCAATTGCGCAAGGCGCACGGGCGGACGCAGAAAAAACTGGCGGCGGCGTTGAAGATTTCGCAGGACGGCATATCGCGCTTGGAGAAGCGGAGCGATCTGCTTTTGTCGACGCTGCGCTCTTACGTCGAGGCGATGGGGGGCAAGCTTACGCTCATGGCGGAGTTCCCCGGAAGCCGCCCGGTCGCGGTGACGGGGTTCGACGAGATGACAACGTCGTCACCACGCCGTCCTAAGCGTGCGCGCAGGTAGTTGAAGGTTCTGCGCCGAAGCTGTCCCTGGGCCTTGTTGTCCGCGAAATAGCTCGATGCGCGTCGAGATCGTGCGGCAGTAGCGTGGCAACGGCCGCTTTCAACGCCCGTCCTTTACCCTTCCTTTCGCGGAAGGGCTCTTGGTGCCATATGGCAATCCCGATGCCGCCGCGCTAAACTTGCCGTATGCTGGAGGTTACATGACACCCGAAGTCGGCGTTTTCTTTGGTGCACTCACGATTGCCTGGCTACTCGTAGCGGCGGCCACCATGCACGCGGTCGCGAACAGCCGCGATCGTGTCGCCGAATTGATTGGTGTAGGAACGGTCGCCTTTCTGATCGTGCAGAATGCTGGCACAATCGGACTTTGGGCCGGTGCAGCCGCCTGTGCATTAACTCTTGGCTATGCTGCGACCTTCGGGTTCCGCGCGCCTCAAGCGCCGCGGGACCAAGATTGAATCCTAAGCCGTCTGTTTCGACTTCGCGCGGATGAGTTTCAGGACTTCGCTGGCGGCTTTCGGGATGTTCGTGCCCGGGCCGAAGATGGCGGCGGCGCCGGCTTTTTTCAGCATGTCGTAGTCCTGGGCGGGGATGACGCCGCCGACCACGATCAGGATGTCGTC
>JANLXP010000034.1:0-3113 GCA_031365165.1 Alphaproteobacteria bacterium | reverse complement strand
GGATCGCGACGACCTCGCCGACGGCGGCGCTGAACACTTCGCGCGAACGATTCGGGCCATTCGCGGCGCGGCAGCCGGCACCTCGATCGAGGTGTTGACGCCCGATTTCCTGCGCAAGCCCGGCGCGATCGAGGTCGTGATGGATGCGCGACCGGACGTGTTCAACCACAACCTCGAGACCGTGCCGCGGCTTTATCTGAAGATCCGTCCGGGTGCGCGTTACTTCGCGAGCCTCCGGCTGCTGCAGCATGCGAAGGAGATCGATCCTTCCACGTTCACGAAGTCCGGCATGATGGTGGGGCTTGGCGAGACGCGCGAAGAGGTGATGCAGGTGATGGACGACCTGCGCGCCGCCGGCGTCGACTTCATCACCATCGGGCAGTATCTGCAGCCGTCGCCGCGCCATGCGGCGATCGACCGGTTCTGGCATCCGGACGAGTTCGCCAACCTTGCGGAGATTGCGCGCGCGAAGGGCTTCTTGATGGTGTCGGCGTCGCCGCTGACGCGCTCGTCCTATCTGGCGGGCGACGATTTCGAACGGTTGCGCGCCGCGCGGCGTGCGCAGCTCTTAGGCGCGTAACGCCCGCTTGGCCAAGCATAGCGAAAAGCGCGTTGTTCCCTACACGGACGAGCAGATGTTCGCGCTTGTCGCGGACGTGGAGCGTTATCCGGAGTTCTTGCCGTGGTGCGCGGCCGTGCGCATCCGTTCGCGCGAGGAGATGACGTTCACGGCGGACCTGATCGCGGCATTCGGGGTGGTGCGCGAGCGGTTCACGAGCCGCGTGATGCTCGATCCTGCCGCCAGGTTGATCACCATCGAGTACATCGAGGGGCCGTTCGAGCACCTGATGAACCGGTGGGAGTTCCGCGCGCTGGAGAGCGGCTGCGAGGTGAACTTCGACATCGACTTCCGCTTCAAGAGCCGGGCGCTCGAGGTGTTGATCTCCGGCGTGTTCACGCGCGCGGTCGAGAAGATGACGCGCTCGTTCGTGACGCGCGCCGACGAGCTCTACGGCTCAGGCAATAAGCCGGCGTAGCAAGTTCAGCGCGGCTTTGACGCTTGCCATGCGCACTTCGGCGCGCCCGATGTCGCCAAAGCGGTGGACCTCCGCAATAGTCTCGCGCCCCTCGCGTGCGGCTGCGAAATGGACGAGACCTACGGGCTTCTCCTTCGTGCCTCCACCGGGCCCCGCGACGCCGGTGATCGCGACCGAAATATTAGCGTTCGAATAATCGAGCGCGCCCTCGGCCATCTCACACGCGGTCTCTTCGCTGACGGCGCCGTGTTCGGCGATCGTGTCGGGTAACACGTCGAGGTCGTCGATTTTTGCGTCGTTCGTGTACGTCACGAAGCCGCGTTCGTAAACATCCGACGAGCCTGCGATTGCGGTGAGTGCGCCCGCAACCAAGCCCCCGGTGCAGCTTTCGGCGGTTGCGAGCTTCAGCCTCTTCGCGCGCGCTTCAGCGAGGACAGTTTCGGCGAGGGTTAGAATTTCCGGTGGCCACATGGGCGTGTCTCTCAGTTCAGGAAGCCCATCAGGCGCAGCGCCACGAGCGGCAGCAGCGAATAGGCGCCGGCGATGAGGTCGTCGAGCATGACGCCTGCGCCGCCTTCGAGTTCGCTGTCGGCCCAGCTGGCGGGCCAGGGTTTGAAGGTGTCGAACAGGCGGAAGATGAAATAGGCGCCGATGAGACCCATCGCCGTCATGGGAACGACGGTCATGGCGAGCCATTGGGCTGCGACTTCGTCGATGACGATTTCCGGTGGGTCGTCGCGGCCGGTCGCTTTCACATAGCGGTCGGCGGCGATCCAGCCGATGGCGGAAACGATCGCGGCGGCGACGAGCAACGCCATCCATCCGCCTGTGATGCCGAGCAGGTAACCGAATGGGAGCGCGGCGAGCGAACCCCAGCTGCCGGGTGCGAGCGGGAGCAGGCCGACGCCGCCGACGGTCGCGATGGCGGTCATTGGTTCGGTGAGGCTGCGGCCTGGAGGCAGGCTTGCGATCTTCATTTCGGTCATCATGGCAGGCGCACCGTTGCGATCGCTTGTGCCGCTATGCCTTCGGCGCGGCCGGTGAAGCCGAGGCCTTCGGTGGTTGTTGCTTTGACGCTGACGCGTTTCGCGTCGAGCGCCAGGAGTTCGGCGATGCGGGCGACCATGGCTTCGCGGTGCGGGGCGACCTTCGGGCGTTCGCAGATCAGCGTCACGTCCACGTGCTCGATGCGGCCGCCGCGGTCGGCGATCAGCTTTGCGGCGTGGGTGAGGAAGATATGCGAGGCCGCGCCGCGCCAGCGTTCGTCGCTCGGCGGGAAGTGCTGACCGATATCGCCGAGCGCCGCTGCGCCGAGCAGCGCGTCCGTCAGTGCGTGCAGACCGACGTCGGCGTCGGAGTGTCCGATGAGGCCGTTGGTGTGTTCCACGCGCAGGCCGCAGAGCCAGATGTGATCGCCGGGACCGAAGCGGTGCACGTCGAAGCCTTGGCCCGTGCGCGTTGTGCCGGCGTGGCCAAGCAGCGCTTCTGCGATCACGAAATCCTCCGGCGTCGTCAGTTTCATGTTCAGGCGCGAGCCGGGAATGGCCGCGACCTTCAGACCTGCATGTTCCGCGATCGCGGCGTCGTCGGTTGCGCTCGTATCACGGGCGGCGCGATGCGCGCTTAGAATCTTGTCGAAGCGGAAACCTTGCGGTGTTTGCGCAGCGCCTAAGGTTTCGCGCGGCACGGTTTCTTCCACCACGCCATCGCGCAGACGCTTTAGCGTGTCGGCGGCGGCGAGCACTGGGAGCGCGCCGTCATGCGTTTCGAGCGCGTTGATCGTTGCGGTGATGATGTCCGCGCTGACCAGCGGGCGCGCGGCGTCGTGAACGAGCACGAAGGCGGGTTGGAGGTTCGTCAGGCCTTCGAGGCCGCGCAGGACCGAGTCTTGGCGCGTCTCGCCACCGGCGATGGGGGAGGGGAGGGTGAGGCCCTCGGTTGCCGCTTCGTACAGTTGGCCGTGTTCGGCGCCGATGACGACCTGCACCAGGTCGACCATTGGGTGGTGGAGGAAAGCTTCAATGGAGCGGCGCAGGACGGCTGTGCCGCCGAGTGTCCGGTACTGCTTGGGCACGC
>JANLXP010000948.1:0-3206 GCA_031365165.1 Alphaproteobacteria bacterium | reverse complement strand
TGCGCGCGGCGGGGCGTCGACGGTCTTGCACAGTTGCGGCTGAATGAAATCCGGCAGGTGATCGAGGTGCTTGCCGTGAGCGGGAGACGCGAGCTTCGCGCGCGGCGTTGCGGTTTGCGCGGGTGCGTGCTCGCGGTTGGCGCGATCGGAATTCCAAATGGCGTCGGCCGCCGTTGTCGTGGTCAGCATGAACGGCTTCGGTGCTTTGCCTTTGCCGGCTGAAATTTGATCGAGCGAGCGGGCCGAGGCGACGGATTTGTCGTCGTCCAAAACTTTCTCGCCTTGGCTCGCGACGGCGTGCTCGTCGCGGTGTTTGATGAGAAGCCAGTTGTCATGCCGGTCTTTGTCGCGCCGCTTGAGGCGGACCAACACCCATGAGCCGCGCAGCTTCTTGCCCTCGAGACGAAACTTGAAATCGCCTTTGGCGAGCGCTTGCTGCGGCGTGAGGTTGCCTTCGATCTCCCAGTGGCCACGGTCCCAGAGCATGACGGTGCCGCCGCCGTATTGGCCCTTCGGGATCGTGCCTTCGAAGTCGCCGTAGTCCAACGGGTGGTCTTCAACTTCCACGGCTAGGCGTTTGTCGGCTGGATCAAGCGAAGGCCCGCGCGTGACCGCCCAGGATTTGAACACGCCGTCGAGTTCGAGGCGGAAGTCATAGTGCAGGCGCGTCGCCGCGTGCTTTTGGATGACGAAGCGGGGGTGCTTCGATGGCGCAACGCTCTGATCGCCCGCGGGCTCGGCGGTTTTCGCGAAGTCGCGCTTCGCTTGGTAGCGCGCGAGCTTCTTCTTGGTGTCGCGCCCGACCATCGTTGGTTTGCTTGCGCTTACCGCTTAGCGCGCTTCTTGGGCGCGGGCGCTGGCTTGGAAGGTTTGTCGACCTTCTTGGCTGGTTTGGCGCCTGATCCCTTCAAGCTCGCCTTGAGGGCGTCCATCAGGTTGATGACGTTCGACTCCTTGGGTTCTTCGGCGCGGCTGATCTTGTGGCCCTTTTGTTTGCGTTCGATCAGGTCGCGAAGCGCGTCTTCGTAGTGATCCTTGAACTCGGTCGGGTCGAAGTCGGCTTCCTTTTGCGACATGATCTTCGAGGCAATCGCGATCATCTCAGGGTCTGGGCGAACGGCTGGGATGTCGGAGAAGAAGTCTTTCATCGCGCGAACCTCTTCGTGGCTGCGCAGCGTCGTTGCGACGATGCCGCGATCACGGGGCTCCAGCGCCACTAACCGTTCGCGGGACGACATGACGATGCGGCCGAGGGCTACTTGATCCGCGCGCTCCATGGCTTCGCGGATTACGGCGTACGGCTCTGCGGCCATCTTGCCGTCGGGCACGAGGTAGTAGGGGTTGTCCCAGTAGAGGTGGTCGATGTCGGAGGCGGGGACGAAGCTGTCGATCTCGATCGTCTTTGTGCTTTCGAGTTTGACGCTGTCGATCTCGTCCTGCGTCACGATCACGTATTCGCCCTTGGAGATCTCGTAACCCTTCACCAGGTTCTTGCGCTCCACCGCTTCCTCGGTGCCGGCGTCGATCGTGACCATCTTGATACGGTTGCCCGTCGATGGATTTATCATGTTGAAGTGCACATCGCCCTTGGGGCTGATGGCGTTGTAGAGCGCGACCGGACAGGTCACGAGCGATAGTTTCAGATGTCCCTGCCAGGACGGACGAGCGGCCATAATTTACCCCGAGTACCCAAGGGGCTGATGGTCGTTCGCCACCGCTCGTATTTCAAGCGGAGTTTGTTTAACGCGGGTGCGGTTCCGCGATCACTTCGCTGTCAAGGTTGCTGGCTCGTCAACCATAGACCTCGAACAAGCCCGCGCCGCCCATACCGCCGCCGATGCACATTGAGACGACGACCTTCTTTGCCTTGCGGCGGCGGCCTTCGAGCAGGGCGTGCCCGGTGAGCCTCGCGCCGGTCATGCCGAACGGATGGCCGATCGCGATGGAGCCACCGTTCACGTTGTATTTTGCCGGGTCGATTTTCAGCGTGTCGCGGCTGTAGAGGCATTGGCTAGCGAAGGCCTCATTGAGCTCCCAAAGGTCGATGTCATCGACGTTGAGACCGTGACGTTCGAGGAGGCGCGGCACAGCAAAGACAGGGCCGATACCCATTTCGTCGGGCTTGCAGCCGGCGATCGCCCAGCCCTTGAACGCACCGAGCGGTTGGAGGCCGCGGCGTTCGGCTTCCTTCGCCTCCATCACGACGACGGCGGCGGCACCGTCCGAGAGCTGGCTCGCGTTGCCGGCGGTGATGTATTTGCCCGGACCCTTCACCGGCTCAAGTTTGGCCAGGCCTTCGAGCGTCGTGTCGGGGCGGTTGCACTCGTCGCGGTCGACGACGTAGTCGACGAAGGTTTCTTCCTTCGTCTCCTTGTTCACCTGCTTCATCTTCGACTTAACGGGGACGATCTCCTCGCGGAACTTGCCAGCCTGTTGGGCCGCAGCCATACGGCGCTGAGACTCCAGCGAATATTCGTCTTGGTATTGGCGGCTGACTTTGTAGCGCTCGGCGACCACATCGGCCGTGTCGATCATCGGCATCCAGAAGTCGGGATACATCTCGGTCAAATGCGGTTCCTTACCGCCGCCGCCGCCGCCTTGGAACGAGATCGAGTCGGTGCCCGACCCTACGACGATGTTCGCGCCTTCGTGCACGACGTAGTGTGCGGCGTGCGCGATCGCGTTCAGCCCTGAGGAACAGGCGCGGTTGATCGTGACGCCCGAGGTGGTGATCGGAAGGCCGGCCAGCAATGCGCCGGCGCGCGCGACGTTGCCGGAGGCTGCGACGCAGCCTGCGACCACATCTTCGACCTCTTTCGGCTCGACCTTCGCGCGCTTGACCGCGTGTTCGATCGCATGACCCAGCATGGTCATGTTCGAGGTATTGTTGAAGCCGCCGCGGCCAGCCTTGGCGAGGCCGGTACGGGCGTAGGAAACGATGACGGCTTGGCGCATGACTTTCTCCTATTTCAAATCCCTGAAACCTTTGCCTTCGGCGACGAGCTTTTCCAGCAGCTTGGACGGCGCGAACTCGGCGCCCATTTGGCCTTCGAATTGCTTCATCTTCTCGAGCACTTTCGGCAAGCCGATCGTGTCGCCGTAGAACATCGGGCCGCCGCGGTACACGGGCCAGCCGTAGCCATTGATCCAGACGATGTCGATGTCGGAGGCGCGGATCGCTTTGCCTTCCTCCAAGATCTTCGCAC
>JANLXP010000929.1:0-4626 GCA_031365165.1 Alphaproteobacteria bacterium | reverse complement strand
TGATCGCGCGCGCACTCGTGCGACCGGCGCCGGTGTTGCTGCTGGATGAGCCGGAGGCGACGCTGGACGAGGCTGGAGCGACCGCGGTCCAGCATCTGCTCGAGCGGTTGCACGGAACGCGGACCGTTCTCTTCACAAGTCACCGTCCCAGCTACATCCGCATCGCGGATTTTGGCGTTGTCATACGCGGGGGCCAAGTCGAATTCGGCGGCGCGCCCGACGAGGCGATCGCTCGGCTGTCGGCACAAACAAAGAATGGAATTGCGGCATGAGCGAACACGTGATGCGGGCCCTGCAAAATGCGAAGGGCAAGGTCAGGCTGCTTCTGGATCCGGGCGTGGTGCCGCTGAACCAGGCGATCGAGCTGGAAGAGCGCGCGCCGGCGCAGAGCTCGACGCAGCTCGTCTATGCAATTTTCGGTCTCGTGGCGCTGGGCCTTCTGTGGTCGGTACTGACGCGCGTCGATGTGGTGACCAATGCGCCGGGGCGGGTGACGCCCGTGGGCGATGTCGTCGCGATCCAGCATTTGGAAGGCGGCGTGATCGCGCAGATTATGGTGGCCGAGGGCGAGCGCGTCAGCAAGGGCCAAACGCTGCTCAGGCTTGCGGCACTCGACACGACCGGGCGGCTTGAGCAGTTGAATGCGAAGCGTGCGACGCATCTGATCGCGATCGAAGGCGATCGGGCGGTTGTGGAGGGTAGAGCGCCGGCGTTCGATGCCGTGGTGCCGGGGTTCTTGCACCAGAAGGCTGAACAGCTGAGCCTCTACAATGCGCGCAAGCAGGCCATTGAGGCAGAACGCACCGTGTTGACCGCGCAAAAGGCGCAACGCCAGTCCGAAGTGACGCGTTTGTCGTCGCAGCTTGTCGTGTTGCGCCGGGACGAACAGATCTCCAGCGAAGAACTTGTCGTGCGGACAGATTTGCTGGACCGGAAACTGACAACGCGCGATCGTTTCTATGGCGCTCAACGGGACGCGGCGGATCGCCAGAAGCAACGGATGAACGCGCGCGACCAGCTGTCTGGCGCGAAGAGCGAGCTTTCCGAATACGAACGCAAGCTGACGGAACTTGACGCGCGTACGAAAGCGGAAGCGCAAGAGTCGATTGCCAAGCATACCGCCGACCTTGCCGAAGTGGACGCGGCGTTGGGCAACGAGCAGGGACGCGCCAAGCGCTTGAACCTGACCGCGCCCGTGCCGGGCATCGTCTCGGGCCTGGCGGTGAAAGCGGTCAACGCTGTCGTGAAGCCCGGCGAGACCTTGATGGAAATCGTGCCGACCGCCGAACCGATGGTCGTCATCGCGGAAGTGAAGCCACAAGACATCGGCCAAGTGCACATTGGGCAACGCGCAGATGTGCGCGTGTCGGCGTTCGACTATGCGACGTTTGGGACGTTGGCCGGGAAAGTGGACCGCATCTCTGCCACGACGTTTGCCGACCAGAACGGGCGGCAGTTCTATAAAATCCGTGTGCGGCTCGCGCGGGACTATTTCGGCCAAGACCGCACGAAGGGCCGCGTCATCCCGGGCATGGACGTCGAGGTGGACGTGAAGACCGGTGCGCGGTCGATCCTCGCCTATCTGCTGAAGCCTGTGACGCGGACTTGGGACACCGCTCTGAAAGAGCCTTGAGGCCGGCGCCGGGCGCGTCACCCGCCTGCGAAAGCAACGGCCTTGGCGATGGCTTCGCTCTTTGTGCGAGCGCCGAGTTTTTGTTTTACCGTTGCCACCACGGCTCGGACCGTTCGGGTTGCGAGATGTAGGATATCGCCGGTCTCCGAATACGTTTTGCCTTGTGCAATCCAATAGAGGCAGTCGGCTTCGCGCGTCGAGAGTAGTGTTGCGCGCGACATAGCGTTGCTTCGGTCGTAGGTGGCATGGGCGCAGGTATGAAGCAGAGCGCGCCCAATGCGCGTGTCGTCAGGCTTGTCTCCCCAACACGCGACGTAAAACACAAGCTGTCCGTCTCTGTGGACCGGCAAACAGATAGGGTGCTGGTTGCTGTCAGGATTGGGAAGCCAGAGCCGCAGCTCGCTCTCGCGAAGGCCTTGGCCGGCGCAGACTTCCGCGAGGTCGAATGGCGTGTCGACCGCAGCGGCATGGTGCCAAATTGGGTTGGTTAGAAACGGTATCTTGCGATCGAACGAAGCGACGGTCGCGCGCGTTGTCGCAAACACAATAGCGGGTGGCAACGTCGTCTTCAGTTTTGCCGTGTCGACGATGAGCGTGGACCCAAAACCGAGTTCAGCCGCCAAAGTCGCGAAACGCTCGGCCACCTGAGAGGGTGTTATCGATGCGAACGCTGTCTCGACGAACCTGTTTAGCGTATCGATCATTTCGGCCCGGTTCCGCCGGATTGTCGTGCCGTTTTTGCTATCAGTTGCGCGCGCGTGGTGACGCCGGCCTTTCGGCACGCATTGGCGAGGTGAAAGCGGACCGTTCGTTTGGCGATTCCCAGGGCTTTCGCAACGGCGCCATCGGTCAAACCGCTCATGGCTAGCTGCAAGACCTGCCGTTCGCGGTTTGTCACGCGATCTGCAATATCTTTGCGCGACGTCGCCGTGGCGTGCCGTTCCCACGCCAAGTGCGCGCCGACCAGCAGCAGCGACTTTGCCAGGCCGTTTGCGACGCCGTTTGCGCCGTAGAATCCAGCATGCACGGTGCGGTCAGGTGCCGCTTCGAGGTTCACCATCAGGCCCTCGATCCGCTTGAGTTCTCGTGCTCTCTCGCGCGAGTTGAGCATGGCCTCGGCGTCGGAGAGAGAGACGGTCTTTCCAGAGTCGCGGGCCCAATCGTAAAGCGGGTAGCCGGTGAGCGCCTTTACAACGCGTGTCGGCGCGTGCGGCGATCGATACACCGCGCGCCGCCGCACAGTGTCGCGCGCGCTGCTGCTGTTGCTGCTGAGTTCCAAGTTTGGCATGTCGAACAGGGCGCCAAGTTCTGCGAGCGTGGCCCAGATTTCGTCGTCGGACGCGGTGCTGCCTAGTCGCTGGACGTAATCGCGGAGCGCGTGGTCGATGCGAGCGCGATCGACCGGGCTTGTTGTGCTGGCCGATTGGCTCGCCGGGTTGCCCTCGCGACGCCTTGATTGTGTGGACATCACAATCCTCAATTCTCTCCCGCTCGTCGTCGCCTGCGGCGACGGCGATCACGATGGTGATCTATGGCGTGTGCGGCGAACTCGGCCGCGGTACTGGCGCGCTGAAACTCGTCTCAGCATGTGCGCGATTTGCGATGATAAACTGAACTGCTTCGGCGCTTTGAGAATTGTGCCACGTCGCCGCGCAGCGCAGTGGAAAATCGTAACGATACTGTCGCGAGCGTCTATAGAGAGACCTGACGGTCGTCTCAGGTCTCGCGGTGCGATCGTCATGCTTGCGCGCTCAAACGAGGCGATATCGGTTTGCGACGACTAGCGAGTCGATGGCGAGAGGGAACGCAGTGTCTCGAGTTATCTTCGCGTGCGGTTGCGACTCCTGCAGCTTGATGCCGACGCTGCCGGAGCCGAACCGGAGCCGATGTTGATCGCGGCGACGAGCGGGGACGATCGTGACGACGCTCGCAAGCGTGGCGGCTGCGAGTTCCGCCTTCAACGAAATGGACCTTCGTCTTCACGAGATTTTCTAAAGGTGAGCCACGGTCATATTGGCACGGCCGGGGTTAAGCCGGGTTGTGCGCACGCGCGGCGACTCGAAGCTCTTTCGATCGAGAGTTGGCAAGGGTTTGGGTCACAGGGCTGGGGAGGAGGCCGGCAAGCACCTTCGTGGCGCCTGTCACAGCAGGACTTTCCGGGGACGCGCATCCGGAGCGCAGAGGCGCCGTAGGCCGGATTTCCGCGCGGTATTGGCTATCCCTAACAACTCGGGGACGCAGTGGCTGGGGGTCTGCACCTTGTATGACCCCGTTGCGCGCAAACACTGCGTCCGGCACGAATTTAGCTCACTGGCATAAATGTCTGGTCGGTTGCCAAGGCTGGCGTTAGCGTGCCGGCACAAATGCCCCAAATAGGGGCACGGGGTGGGTTAATCGTAATGAAGCAGTGGCGCCTCGCGACACGACTCTTGTCGTGTGTTTCGATTCTTGCGCTTGGCAGCGCCATGGCCGGTGGCGCGTCAGCCGACGACGGCGGTTGCCTGAAGCTGACCAAACCCACGACCATCAGCTCGAACAAGAAATGCGTTCGGGTCGAGAAGAAGCTGACCGGTGATGTCGTCAACTACGCGACGATCGGAAAGGGCAACAACGGCAACGGTCAGGGCGACGGCAACGCGGAACGGACCGATCCGGGCTTCTTCATCCGCCACGACGGTCTGATCGACGGCAAGCTTGTCAACAACGGGACGATCGTCGGTGGCTCGCAAGGATCGGGCGCACTGACGCTCGGCGATGATGCCGACGTGACAGGCGGCATCTTCAACAACGGCACGATCGCTTCGAAGCGCGGCAGCGGCATCAGCCTTGGTTACGTCGAATACGACGAACACGATGTCGATATCGAGGCTGCGGCGCTGACCGGCGACATCGTCAATGCGGGTCTCATCAGCGGCAACGACTACGGCATTGTCGCGCGGCGCGGCACGATGTCGGGTACGCTGATCAATCAGGCGACCGGCGTGATCAGCGGT
>JANLXP010000922.1:0-8919 GCA_031365165.1 Alphaproteobacteria bacterium | reverse complement strand
GGCTTCCGGGTTTAGCGGCTGGCCGACCTGTTTGCCGAAGTCGAGGAACGCGAACAGGTGGATGTCGGCGTAGGTGAAGCGATCGCCGCAGACCCATTGGCGGCCTGCGAGCTGCTTATCGAGCCACAGCAGCCGGTCTTGCGCGACGCGCTTTAACCCGTCCGCGGCTTCCGGCGCGGTCGGGATGCGGTTCTTGAACAGCGGCAGACCTTCGGAGTAGCGGAAGCCGTTCGCCATCGGCTCGCAGATGTTGAGATCGATGCGGCGGGTCCACATGCGCGCTTCGGCCTTTTCCTTCGGCGTCGCGCCGATGAGCGCCGGGCGCGGATGCGTGTCTTCGAGATACTCGCAGATCGCTGTGATCTCGCTCACCGTCGTGCCGTCGTCGAGTTCGAGGCAGGGCATTTGGCCGGCGGTGTTCTTCTCAGTGTACGGCCCTTGGCGGTTCTCGCCCTTCATCAGGTCGACTTCGACGGTCGGAACGGTGAGGCCTTTTTCGGCGATGAACATGCGGACGGCCCGCGGGTTGGGGCCGATCGAGTTATAGAATTTCATGGGGGTGGGTCTCCGGTTAGCGGTGGACATGTCTGAAGCACCGCGCCGGTGCGCTGTCAACGCACGTTAGCGGCTAGGTGATACGCGCTCTTCCCGTCAAGCTTGCCGTCCGCTACAGCGCGGCCGGTGGCGACCATGTGTTGAAGGTGCGCGAGGACCGACATAGACGCGGCCGGGTGCAGCCGCTTGTCGATCTCCGAATAGATCACGGCGACGATGTCGGGAATGTGGGTGAGCCCGCGTTTCAAGCATTCGGCGATCTGACGCTCGCGGGCGTGCCGGTGTTCGATCAGTGTGCGGACGAAGGCTTGCGGCTTTGGGATTGGGTTGCCGTGGGTCGGGTAGTAGAGATTGTCGTCGCGGTTCGTGAGCTTCTCTAAGCTTGCGAAATATTGCGCCATGTCGCCGTCGGGGGGCGCGATGACCGTCGTCGACCAGCCCATGACATGGTCGCCGGAGAACAGCGCCTTCTCTTCGCGTAGCGCGAAGCAGATGTGGTTCGAGGTGTGGCCGGGCGTGAAGAGCGCGTCGAAGGTCCAGCCGTCGCCTTTGATCGTGTCGCCGTCGCGTACGACAACGTCGGGGCTGAATTCCATGTCGCCGCCCTCCTCCACGTCGATACCGTCGACCTTCTTGCCGGCGCCGTGCGGGCCGAAGCCGTAGGTCCTTGCGCCGGTTGCGGCTTTGAGTGGCGCGGCTGCTGGCGAATGGTCGTTATGCGTGTGCGTGATCAGAATGTGCGTGACGGTTTCGCCCTTGAGCGCCGCCTTCAGTGCTTCGACATGCGCGTCGATCAGTGGTCCGGGGTCGATGACGGCCACCTTGCCGCGACCGACGACATAGGTGCCGGTGCCTTTGAAGGTGAACGCGTTCGGGTTCTCCGCGCACACACGGCGGATCAACGGCGATATCTCCACGGCCTTCCCGTAGGCCGCATCGTAGGTGCGGTCGACGGGAAGTTTGGGGAGCTCGACGTGAAGGTCGGCGGCTTTCAACTACTTCGCCTCTTTCAGCTTGGCGAGGAAGGCGCGGACGCGTTCAGCGTTCTTGCCGATGTCAGATTTGCCGACGCGCGACATGGAACGAATGTCGAGGCGCGAGCCAGTGCCTTCGGCCGCGATGCGGATGACGATGTCGTCCTTAAAGCCCCACCAAGCGGTCGTGTCGGTCGCTTCGATGCGGCCTTCGGCAGCTTCCGCTGCGACGATTTCCCAGTTCATCGCGCGCGCTGTTGCTTCGGCGCGCTTGAAGAGGTCGGCGGGCGCCACGTCGGGCGCGATGAAGGGTTGTATGTCGGGGTAGCCTTTTTGCTGCTCCGCGGGATCGGTCGTGTAGTCGACACCGTTCGGCGCTTGGGCGCGGAGCGGCGCGACCGCAACGAACTTCGGCGGGTTCGCGGTGTCGGTTGTGACGTCATGGATGAAGGGCCGTTTTTGGGCCGTCATGCGCATGTTTATCGGCATGTACGCTGCACCGATCGCGAGAACGAGTGCCAAGATGAAGGACATCAGCCCTTCCGTCGAGCGCGTGACTGCGGCAACGACGATCCACACAATCGCCAGTAGTGCTGCCGCACCTGCCGCATAAACGCCCCACGTCATCATGCCGAACGCGGTCTCAAGACTGAAACCCGCAAAGCGATAGGCGGGCGCCGCGCCGCCGACGAGCGCGGCTGCGACAAAGCCCGCAAAAAGCGCAAGGCGTGCAATCAAACCACTCATCGAAATTCTCCCTCTCGGTGTCTGCGCAATGGAGTTTGCAGCGGTTGTCTATACCCGCGCAAGGCGACGTTTTCGTTCCGCATTCGCTTTTGCGGCTCGATTGTCAGCGATTGCGCGCGGCGTGTATAGCAGAGCCCAAGGGGACGTTGGTTTCGGGGGCACTTTTCATGATGCGATTTGGATGGGCCGCAGGCGCGGCGGTCGTTTGCGCGCTTGTTTCATCATTGCCTGCGCGGGCCGACGACATGAAGACGAGGCCCGAGATTCCAACGTGCACCCGCGTGCTCGGCGCGATCACGATCGTCGACGGCGATCGGCACGGTTGGACGGTTTATGACCTGCAGTCGCCACAGAAATTGCTGAAGCTCTACGTGCAAAAGTCCGGCTGCTTCACGCTTGTCGATCGCGGCGCCGGGTTCGATGCGGCGCAGCGGGAGCGTGACCTGGAAGCACAAGGGACGCTGCAGCGGCGCTCGAATGTGGGCGGCGGCCAAGTGCGCGCGGCCGACTACGTTCTGGTGGCCGAAGTGGTCGCCGCAGATCGTGATACTGGCGGCTCGGCGGTCGGAGGGATTGTCGGCGGCATCATCGGCGGGCCAATCGGTGGCGCAATTGGCGGCGGATTGCGGACGCGCGATTTGGAGGCCGAGGCGATCTTGTCGGTGACGGACGTGCGCACGTCGGAAACCAAAGCCGTCGAAGAGGGCCGCGCGAAGAAGACGGACGTTTCGTTTGCGCTTGGCGCCGGCGGCGGCGGTTGGGGCGGATGGGGCGGCGTGGTCGGCGGCGGTTACGAAGACACACCCATCGGCCAAGTCGTGTCGCTCGCGTTCCTCGAGGCTTACGTCAAGCTCGTGAACAATCTGGGCGCGTTGCCCGCGGACGCGAAGGCGGCGGCGCCGGAGCGCGCCTATCAGACGATGCGCTCAACGAAGATGCGTAAATTCCCGGACCCGGGCGCGACTGTCGTTCGCAGCCTGGAACCCGGCATGCGCCTCTATCCGCTCGGCGAAAAGGACGGCGCCTGGTGGAAGGTCGAGGACGAGAACGGCAATCAGGGTTGGGTGAAGAACACCGATCTTGAGCCGTTGCGCTAAGCGCTCGGGACGTTCGAAGGGCGCGCCAGTTGCGCGCCCTTCGTTCGTAGCAACTAGGCCGTCGGCAACTTGTAGCTCTTGAACTGATCGCGCAGCGTCACCTTTTGGATCTTTCCGGTCGCGGTGAGCGGGATTTCGTTCACGAAGGCGACGTCGTCGGGCATCCACCACTTGGCAATCTTGCCTTCGAGGTATTTCAGCACCTCTTCCTTCGTCACTTGCGAGTCCGGCTTGCGGACGATGATCAACAGCGGGCGCTCGTCCCATTTCGGGTGCGCGATGCCGATCACTGCCGCGATTGCGACGCCAGGGCAGCCGACGGCGATGTTCTCGACGTCGATCGAAGATATCCACTCGCCGCCCGATTTGATCACGTCCTTCGCGCGGTCGGTGATTTGCATGAAGCCCAGATGGTCGAGCGTTGCAATGTCACCGGTGTCGAACCAGCCGTCCTTGTCCACGATCGAATCCGTGCCGTGGCGGCCGCCTTCGCCTTTGAAATAGGCGCGCGCAATTGCGGGCCCGCGCACCAAGAGGTGACCGAACGCCTTGCCGTCGTGCGGCAGATCTTTGCCGTTGTCGTCGGTGATTTTCATTTCGACGGAGAACATCGCGCGGCCTTGCTTCGACTTCACCTTCAGCTGCTCGGGCCAGGAGAGCTCCTCCATGCCGGCTTTGAACGAGCCGATCGTGCCGACGGGCGACATCTCCGTCATGCCCCAGGCATGCATGACCTCGACTTCGTACTTCTTCTCGAACGTCTCGATCATCGAGGGTGGGCAAGCCGAGCCGCCGATCATCACCTTGCGCAGATGCGGCAGCTTCAGATTGTTCGCTTCCATGTGAGCGAGCAGCATCTGCCAGACGGTCGGCACGGCGGCGCTGATCGTCACCTTCTCGGTGTCGAGCAGTTCGTACACCGAAGGACCGTCGAGCTTTGCGCCCGGCATCACCATCTTCGTGCCGTTCATCGGGCAGGCGAACGTCGTGGCCCAGGCGTTCGCGTGGAACATCGGCACAACTGGCAGCAGCGTGTCTGTCGATTTCGCACCGACGCAGTCGGACGTGTTCACCGCCATCGCGTGCAGCACGTTCGAGCGGTGCGAGTAGAGCACCCCCTTCGGGTTGCCGGTCGTGCCCGACGTGTAGCAGAGGCCGGCGGCTGTGTTTTCGTCGAACTTCACCCAATGGAAGTCGTCGTCGACGTCGGCGACCAAGTCTTCGAACGCGATCGCGTTCTTCAGGCTCGTCTGCGGCATGTGGGCTTTGTCGGTGAGGATCACGAACGTTTCGACGCCGTCGATCTGCTTGGCGATTTTCTCCAGGAGCGGCACGAACGTCAGATCGACGAAGATCATCCGGTCTTCGGCGTGGTTGACGATGTAGGTGATCTGTTCCGGAAACAGGCGTGGGTTGATCGTGTGGCAGACCGCGCCGATCCCCATGATGCCGTACCAGGCTTCCAAGTGGCGGCCGGAGTTCCAGGCGAGTGTAGCAATGCGGTCGCCAAGCCTTACGCCACGGCGGGTCAGCGCTTTCGCCACCTTGCGTGCGCGCGAGTGGATCTGCGCGTAGGTCGTGCGGACAATGGGCCCTTCGATCGAGCGGGTGACAACTTCGCGCTCGCCGTGGAAGCGCTGTGCGTGGTCGAGGATCTGCGGGACGACGAGGGGCCAATCCTGCATGGAGCCGAGCATTGGAGTTTCCTTCCCAAGGTGGTTTTGCCGGCGAGTTTAGGGGTGCCGGCGTTGGCGGACAATACGGGCAGCTTTCGGGCTTGGATGTGCGGCCGGGGGTTGACCCGCCTTGGACTGTCGTCCAACCGTGCATCGATCACAATTTGCGGACCTCCCATGACCCTCACCAATGCTCAAACGCGCGATGTCGAGGCGTTGATTCATCCGTACACGAACCTGGCGCGGCACCGGGAAGTGGGGCCGGTGATCCTGGAGCGCGGGCGCGGGATACGCGTGTTCGACAATCGGGGGCGGGATTACATCGATGCGATGGCGGGGCTTTGGTGCGTGAGCCTGGGCTATAGCGAGGAGCGGTTGATCGAGGCTGCCGCGAAGCAGATGCGCGAGCTGCCTTACTCCCACATCTTTGCCGGGCGCAGCCATGAACCGGGTATCGAGCTTGCCGAGAAACTGAAAGAGGTCGCACCGTTTACGGCCTCGAAGGTGTTCTTCGCGAATTCGGGGTCGGAGGCGAACGACACGCAGATCAAGCTTGCCTGGTACTATTGGAACGCCAAGGGCAAGCCCGAAAAGAAGAAGATCATCAGCCGCGTGAAGGGCTATCACGGCGTCACGTTGGTGTCGGCGAGCCTGACCGGTTTGCCGAACAATCATCGCGGGTTCGACCTGCCATTCGCTGGTATTTTGCATGCGGAGTGTCCGCACGCTTATCACAACGCGGAAGCGGGCGAGAGCGATGACGATTTCGCGGCGCGGTTGGCGCGCAATCTCGAAGACCTGATCCAGCGCGAGGGGCCGGAGACGATTGCGGCTTTCATCGCAGAGCCCGTGATGGGTGCGGGCGGTGTGATCATTCCGCCGCCGACCTACTTCGATCGCATCCAGCCGGTGCTGGAGAAGTACGACATTCTCTTCATCGACGACGAGGTGATCTGCGGGTTCGGGCGCACGGGCAATTATTGGGGCGCGCAGACCTACAACATGCGGCCGCACACGCTGTCGTGCGCGAAGGCGTTGTCGTCGGCTTACCTTCCGATCTCCGCGATGCTGATCCATGAGGAGATGTATCAGGCGATGCTGGACCAAAGCCGCGCGATCGGCACGTTCGGGCATGGCTTTACCTACAGCGCGCATCCGGTTGCGGCGGCCGTCGCGGTCGAGACGTTGAAGATCTATGAGGAGCGCAACATCGTGGCGCATGTGCGGCGCGTCGCGCCGACGTTTGCGAAACGGTTGAAGCTGTTGCGCGATCATCCGCTCGTCGGCGAGGCCGTCGGCGTGGGCTTGCTCGGCGGCGTGGAATTGGTTGCCGACAAGGCCGCACGGAAGAATTTTCCGGCGGACAAGGGCGTCGGGATGGCGTGTGCCGGGTTCGCGCAGGAGGAAGGCATCTTCACGCGTGCGATGCTGGCCGACCGGTTGGCGTTCTGTCCGCCGCTCATCATCACCGAGGACGAAATCGACGATATGTTCGATCGCTTCACCCGAGCACTCGACAAAACGGAAGAATGGGTGCGGCGCGAGATGCTTCGCGGTTGAATCTTCACGGCGGCGTGAGTGTGCCTCTGGCCCGGATCGGCTAACCTGCCGCCAACATTTTGGGGGACGGCTCATGTGGTTTCGGCGGCTGCTTTTGATTCCGCTTGTGTTGGCGCTAATCGCGCTCGCAGCCTGGGCCTATTTCGCACGGCCGGTGCCACCGCCGGATGCGCGGCTTGCGTGCGACTACGGCGCTTACGACGTGGGCAATGGAAGGATTGCGGTCGTCACGCCGACGAGTGGGCCGCAGTCGCTTCGCATGACGTTCATCGACGGCGAGACGTGGCGGCTTAGTCCGAGCCCCAGCGCCGGCCAAACCGCGCCTTCGAGGTTTGTGCCGACGATCGGTTGGACCGACAGGCAAGTTGAAGGTACCACCGTGAAATTCGGCGCTTGCAGCGAAGGCACGCTTACGATCACCGGCGGCGCGGTGGCCGGCACTTGGAAACGGCAGACGTTCGACGTCACGGAGACGACGTTCGAGAGCCACGGGCTGAAGCTTGCAGGGCGGCTCGTGATGCCGCGCCTTGAAGGCGCCATTCCGGTTGCGGTGTTGGTGCACGGGTCGGAGCGCGACAGCGGCATTCTCTTCAACCGCATGCAATATTTGCTGCCCGCGAGCGGCGTCGGCGTCTTTGTCTATGACAAGCGCGGCACGGGGAAGTCTCAGGGGACCTACTCTCAGAACTTCCATCTGCTGGCGGACGATGCGGCGGCGGCGCTGACGAAGGCGCGCGCGATGGCCGGTGCACTCGCCAGCGAAGTCGGCTTCCAGGGCGGCAGTCAGGCGGGGTGGATCGAACCGCTCGCGGCGGCGAAGGCGAATGCGGATTTTGTGGTCGTGGGATTCGGGCTTGCGGAAAGCCCGCTCGCCGAGGATCGCGAAGAGGTGTTCGACGATTTGCGCACCGCCGGCTTCGGCGAGGACGTGATCGTCAAAGCGCGCGAGATAACTGATGCGACGGGGCGCGTGATGGCGTCCGACTTCAAGGACGGGTTCGACCAACTCGATGCGGTGCGGGCGAAGTTCGAGAAGGAACCTTGGTATCCGAAGGTGAAGGGCGAATACACGGGCGACTTCTTGGCGTACCCCAATTGGATGCTTCGTATGGCCGGCCCGTGGTTTGGGGTCGGCACATCGTGGGACTACGACCCCGTGCCCGCGCTCAAGGCTTACGAGAAGCCGCATCTTTGGGTGCTGGCTGGGCGCGACAGTTCGGCGCCGAGCGCGAATACGTTGCGCATCTTGCGCGAAGTGCAGGCAGGCAGGCCGAACCTCGACATCGTCATGTTCCCGACTGCCGATCACGGCATCATCGAATTCGAGGAAAAGAACGGCGAGCGCTTGGAAACGCGGTTCGCGGAAGGCTACTTCAAGCTCGTCGCCGATTGGATCCTGTTCAAGGACACGAAGATGCAAGTCCAAGGGCCGGTCGTTTACAGCGGCAAGGCCGCAGCCGCGCCGCCGCCTCAGCCCTAGCGTTGCGGGAACGAATGCACCATCTCGACACCGGCGGGGTCTTGGTGGGTGATGACTTCCGCATCGGGGAATGCCGCCATGATCGCGTTCTCGACTTCGTCGGCGATGCGGTGGGCTTCGAGCAGCGTCATCTGTGGCGGCAGTTCAAGGTGCAACTGGATGAACGAGCGGTGGCCCGCGCGGCGCGTGCGTAGGTCGTGCAGGCTCTCAACGCCGGCGTGGCGGTTCACGATATCCTTGATGCGCTGGCGGTCGGCGTCGTCGAGTTCGTGATCCATGAGTTCGTCATAGGCTCCGCGCAGGATCTTGAACGCGCCCCATGCAATGACCGCCGCGATGGCAAGTCCGAAGAGCGGATCGGCGGCGCTCCAACCCCAGAGGCCAGACACGACGAGAGCGGCGACAACGGCGAGGTTCGTCGCGAGGTCGGTCACGTAGTGCAAATAGTCAGCGCCGATGGCGAGCGAACGCGTGCGGCTGATGACGTAACGTTGAAACAACACAAGCGCGATCGTGAGCACGAACGAGACACCGATCACGGCCAAACCTATCGTGGATCGCTGCACGGGCTCGGGAACGGCCAATCGTTCTAGCGATTGGAACAACAGGAACACCGCCGAACCGCCGATGAAAGCCGCTTGGCCGAGCCCCGCCAGCGCCTCCGCCTTGCCGTGACCAAAGCGGTGCTCTCTGTCGGCGGGCGTTAGCGCATGGCGCACGGCGAGCAGGTTTAAACCGGAGGCCACGAGGTCGAGCGTCGAGTCGACGAGCGCCGCCAACATCGCGACGGAGTTCGTTGCAGTCCAAGCCCAGAGCTTGATGCCGATCAG
>JANLXP010000908.1:0-1740 GCA_031365165.1 Alphaproteobacteria bacterium | reverse complement strand
GCATAGGCCAAGACCGTGTCGATATCGATGTCGACGAGTTGCGTTTCCTCGTCGCGCGGCCATTGGGTGGTGACGGTCTGTTTGACCGTCGTGCCGGCTTTCACGTCAAAGGGCACGCGGAAGGCGGTGTCGGTCATCTCGGCGGTCTTCGGGTCCGGCGTGACCAGCACCCAACCTGCTTCGCGCGGGTGTTCGACGATGACCTTGCGGTCTTCCTTCGCGGCGCCCTTGATCGTGTAGATGGTGGTGCGTTCGTCGACGATGGAAGCCTTGAAGATGCCGTTCGCGAGCGTTGCTTTCGAGATGCGCTTTTCGGCTTTGTCTTCGCGGTCGATCAGGACCTTTTGGTCGAGCGCGAAGCCCAGCATGCGCGACTCGCCGACCGGCAGCGTCGCGAGTTGCGCGTCGCCCTGGTAGTCGGTGACCCCGTTGTTGTCGACGTTGTAGGAGGTCAAGACGCCGGCGGGCAGGCTTTGCTCCGTTGCGTTGACGACGCGCACGGCCGCGAGCGGATGGCGCGGATGGGTTTCCGGTTGGTAGAACGCGACGAGTTCGCCAGGTATCTCGGTATCGACGATCGGGACGGCGAGCGACTGGCCGTTCTGGACGGTGACGGTGAACTTCATGCGGAAGGTCACTTGTGTCGCCGTCTCTTTCGATTCCGCTGCGATCGGTTTGGCGGGAGCGTCGGCGCCCGCCATGATGCCGTCGCGGCCAGCCTTCGCGCGGCTCATCGATGGTGCCATCACCGGTGAAGGCGCGGCTGGAGGTGGAGGCGGTGGCGGAGGCATCGCTGCCTCGTCGCGGTCGGCGGCGGCGACACCGCCTTCGTCGGGCTTGGGCATGATGCGCCCCAAGATTTCGACGGGCACTTCGGGGCGCGTCACGTAGTACGTCGAATAGAGCGCCTGGCGGAACGTCACGGGGTTGCCGCTGGCCACGGTGAGGTCGACGTCGGTCCAGTCGTTGCCGGTGACGTTTTCGAGGATGGCCCAGCCTTGCAAGTGTGCCTTGCCGCCTTTGCCGGTGGTGATGCGGTAGGACGGCTTCCAGAGCGGCGCTTCGACGACGTAGGCGATCGTCACGTTGCGCGCGCCTTCGCCGACGGCGCGGATTTTTAGTGTGCGGCTTTGGCCTTCGCGGTGTTCGGCGACGGCGGCGAGCGCCTGTTCGATCTGGTGCTGGAGGACGGGATCGGAGAACGTGACGGAGGTCGCATTTTCCAGCACGAATTGCTTCAACCCGCCCGACGTCATCACGCCGACGCGGTGCTTCGTGATCGTCGCCTCGCTGTCTTTAACCTTCTCTTCTTCTTTGACGACGCTGACGATGCGTCCGCTCATGGAGTTGTCGGCGCGGACGGAGACTTCCGAGCCTTTCAGAGCCTCAAGGAGGTCGGCGTTCGATTCTAATGCGCCCGGTCCGAACGGCAGCCCGCGGAAGATATCGGAGAGCGGCGCGCGCGAGGGGAGTTGCACGAAGCCGGTGTTGCCCTTGTCGTCGAAGACCACGATGCTCTTCAGCACGTCGTCGACTTGATCCATGCGGACCGGCAGCTGCAGTTCCTGCGTGCCGATGACCTTGGCTTCGTATTCGAAGTAGCCGACGCCACCGGTCGAGAGCAGCACGCGGCGCAGCACGGGGACGCCCGCTGGACCGCTCAGGAAATGCGTCACCGCAGCGCCGCCGCCATGACCGCCGGAGCCCGGGCGGTTCATCGCGTAAAGGCCGAGGCCCACC
>JANLXP010000894.1:0-4204 GCA_031365165.1 Alphaproteobacteria bacterium | reverse complement strand
GGCCCCAGGCACCACCCTTCGGCTTTGGGTGGCTTACGCCCGCAGCATTTGAATCATCCCTCAAGCAGCCATTCGATCCATGCGCCGTGGGGATGCGCGTTCGCGATTTTCTTTGTTTCGCCGCCGGGCCAAAGCGTCAGCCGGACTTCGGGGAGTTGGTCGGCCGCGTATTGTTCGAGGCTGAGCCAGGCGAGGGGCGCGGCGGATGTTGCGCGTTCGCCGGTCGATTTGAGTAGTGCTTCAATTCTCTGGCGCGTTTCTCTGGCGATGTATTGCCAGACGATCGTGTGGGCGACGACTGTGGCGGCGCCCGGCACTTGTGCTGCCAGCTGTCGTTCGAGCCATTCGCCGGCGTCGGCTTTCTCCAGCGGCGGCTTTTCGCGCAGTGCCAGTGCGATCGCAGCTTCAACGCGCGCAAGGCGGGCTTTCTGTTCTGGCCAAACATAGGCGATTAAACGGTCGGCGGCGCCGGGTGCCGTGAGGTCGATCGGCGCCTGATCGCAGCCTCGCTTTGCGACAACTGCCGGCAAGCGTTCGACATTGCACCAAGGTCCGCGCCATTCCGCTTCGATGGTGACGGGTGCGTTCTTGTCGCCGATGAAGCGATCGCCGTAGCGATAGGCGAAACGGTCCCACAACAAGTTGAGCCCAGCGCTGCAACCGATTTCCAGAATAGAGAGCGGCAAGCCGGTGCGGCGCGCGATTTCTGCGTAGCCCGGCATCAATACGGCGGAGCGGCCGGTTTCGTTCGTCTGCGGCGGACCGGACAGTATGTCTTGTACGAAGGCGCGATGCGTCGCGGTTGCGGTTTCGACGGCGCGCGCGGCTGCAGCCGCATCCCAAGTTCTGCTGCCGTGCCCCGGGTAGAATTCGGCCAGATCCGGCGCGCGTCCCGTTCTTACCATCAGATGCAGCGCGCCCAGTGCGCGCAACAGCAATGCGTCGGCGAGAGGATTGCCGTGCCACGGAACCATCAACTGACCTAACGTTCCGCCAGACTTCAGGTTCTCATTGATGACTTGCAGCATTTGCGCAGTGAATGGTGCGCCGTTTCCCTGACACCACGCGATCTGAATTTCGGAGGCGCGGAGGATTTCGTCGAGAGTGGCTGGGGCTTTGGTCATGTTCACGCGGATACGCCCGCGCTTGCGCTCAATCAAGATTGATCCATGCAATCAACGTTCGATTGCGGGCGCCTAGGTCGAGGGATCGACGGGTTGGCGGCCCCGGATCGCGAGGATGCCGACACCGACAAACGCAGTCGCGGCACCTAAGACGATGCGTGTCGTCATCGGTTCGTGGAGAACGGCAATGCCGAATACCACGCCCAGGATCGGCGACAACAGCGAGAGCGGCGCGATGAGGGAAACCTCGTAGCGCTGCAGCAAGTAGTAATAGCCGTTGTGGCCGATGAGGCTGGCGCCGAACGCCGTGAAGAGGAGTGCTGCCCAAGCGACCCAACTGGCGTTCGCGATCGCGTCCATTTGGCCGGTTTCGAACACGAGGCTGGCCAGCAGCAGGCACGGTGCGGTGATGGCGGACGTCCACGATTGCAGTTGGAAAACACCGACATTCGTCAACCTGCGCATATAGATCGCGGCAATAGCGCCGGAGAGTGCTGCGGCGGCACCGAACAGGACGCGGGTCAACGAATCGAAAACATGCGGGTCGAAGCTCACGATCATGACGCCCAGGAACGTCATTGCGATGCCCGCCCAGCGGCGCCAGTGGACCACTTCACCCAGGAAGACGATCGAGAGCATCGTCGCGAACGGCACGTTCAACTGCACAATGACCGCCATGACGGAGGCCGCCGTCAACGACACGCCGACAAACATCAGACCGAAATGAACAGCACCATTGAACATCGCTATGATCGCGATGTCGCGCATGCGGCCGGGCGCCACTTTCAGAAACGGGATCAGAAGCACGAATAAGATCGCGAAACGCAGCCCCGCGAACAGCAACGGCGGCACCTCGCCGACGCCCACTTTGGCGGCAACGAAGTTGAAGCCCCAAATCGTGCAGATCAGGAGCATGAACAAGAGATGCTGTGGCGCCATCGACCGGCTTGTGAAATAGCGATTCAACTGCGACAAAAGCCGATATTGTGCGCAAGCGCTAGGCCTTGCGCGTGCAGGCCTGGTATGCGTTCAGCGTCCGGCGTGTGTTACGCTTGGTGAAACACTGGAGGAACTGCCGATGAGCAAAGTCCCGACAATGCGCGTCAGGCTCACCGACGAAACGACGCTCGATCTGCCCGAGAACGAGTTCATCCAAGTCGTAACGGCAGGGCCCAGCGAAACGCAGGAAGAAGGCTTCGTGCGGCTGAACCCGAAGGAGCGCAAGAAGGCGCTCTACGGAAAGCTTTCGCGGGTGCGCGCGGCGTCACTCGGAAACGGTCAGCACATCGTGACCTATCGCGGGATCTTGCAGATCGATACGGCACGGCGGATGTAGAGGGTAGAAAATAGGGGAGTAGAAAATAGAAAATAGAGAGAGCGATCTCTCTTTCTATTTTCTATTTTCTATTTTCTCGCTTCGCGCGACCGCCTCGTAGCCGTACAGCCAATCATTTCGCGTGTGCACGAATGACGGTACGACGCGCGCGGCAATCCACATGGGACCGTACGTTGCCAGTTGCGCCGCTAGGCCGTGCTTGTGGTAGAGGCCCATTTGATTGCGAGCGCCTTGTTGCACCTTTGAGGTGCGTGGCTTGCGGGCGCCTTCGTAAGCCTTGAGCGCTGCCGGGACGTCGCTTCCGGCTTTGAGTTGACGTGAGAGAACCCAGGCGTCTTCGATGCTCATCACTGCGCCTTGCGCGAGGAACGGGAGCATCGGGTGGCACGCGTCGCCGAGCAAGGTGACGCGGCCGCGGCACCATTCGTCCAATGGGTCGCGGTCGAACAGCGCCCAACGGTAACAGTCCGTTGCTTGCTCGATGATACTGGTGACCGGTTTCGCCCAACCTTTAAAGTCGGTGGCGAGTTCTGCCTTGTCGCCACGTTCGGTCCAGCTTTCGTTTTGCCAGCCCTCGCGTTCGACGACGCCGACGAAGTTCACGAGTTCGCCGCGACGCAGGTAGTAAGTGACCGCATGGCGGCCGGGGCCGACCCAGACGCAGGCCGTCGGGGGCACGAGATTTTTCGGAAGGCTTGCTGCGGGGACGACAACTCGCCAAGCGACATTGCCCGTGAAGCGCGCCGGCGTGGCGCCAAGCATCTGCGCGCGGATCGCGGAATGGATTCCGTCCGCGCCAATGAGCACGTCGCCTTGCGCGCGCGCGGTGTCGGTGAAGGTGAGCGTCACGCTGTCGCCGAGTTGCGCGTAGCCTTGCACCTCTTTGTTCATGTGCACGGCGTTCGGCGCGCGGGCGCGGAGCGCCTTGCTCAGGATCAACATCAGATCGGCGCGATGGACGTGGTAGTATGGCGCGCCGTAGCGGCGGACCGCCTCATCCCGCATCGGGATCGAGAAGATGCGAATGCCGGTCGGACCCGTACGCATTTCCAACGCTTCTGGGCGAAAGGCTACCGCGTCGAGTTCGTCGCGTAGCCCTAAGCGCTCTAGAACCTTCACGGCGTTCGGGCTGATCTGGATGCCGGCGCCGACTTCATTGAAGACGCTTGCGCGTTCGAAGAGTTCGACATCGATGCCGGCGTCGAGCAGACACAGCGCGGCCGTGACGCCGCCGATGCCCCCGCCCGCAATCAGTGCTTTCATTCGGCGGCCACGTTGACCGGCGGTTCGGGGACACTAAAGCGCTTCGTCAGTTCTTCGTCTGGCATGGCCAACATGTGCTTGTAAACGTCGGGCGGGTAGACCTGGTGCGGTTTCGAAGCGTCGTAGGGCGGCTGCTTGAGCTTTCCGCCTTCGCCTTTGTAAGCAGCGGGTTTCTTGAACCGCGCCAACTCTTCGTTGTTGATGCCGGCCAGCGCTTGCACTTCCGGATCGATCCAGGCGCGGGCGTCGATCGGGCTCGCCGAGGTTGCGACTTCGAGGGCCAGACCTTCGGGACCGGCGAAATAGATCGAGTGACACATGCCGTGGTCGAGCGGCCCGATCACATTTATGCCGCGGGAACGGATGCGGTCGCGCATGTTCAGGAGTTCGTCGAGTGTGTCGATGTTGAAGGCGACGTGCTGCATCGTGCCGGGTGCGGACGGCAGACCAGCATTGCCCGCGTGGCTGACGCCCAGCTGCG
>JANLXP010000892.1:0-1480 GCA_031365165.1 Alphaproteobacteria bacterium | reverse complement strand
GACGAGGCCGCGGCCGTCGGCGAAACCGCCGGAGGCCAGCATCGGGATCGTCAGCTTGTTGGCGGCGGCGGGGATCAAGATCAAACCCGGCACATCGTCTTCACCGGGGTGGCCCGCGCATTCGAAGCCGTCGATCGAGACGCAATCGACGCCGATCGACTGGGCCTTCACCGCGTGGCGGACGCTGGTGCATTTGTGAATGATCTTGATGCCGGCTTCGCGAAAGGCCGGCATGTGGGGCTGAGGGTTGTTGCCTGCGGTTTCCACGATCTTCACGCCGCCTTCGATGATCGCCTGGCGATATTCGTCGTAAGGCACGGGGTTGATCGTGGGCAAGATCGTCAGGTTCACGCCGAACGGCTTGTTCGTCATTTCGCGCGTGCGCTTGATTTCCTTGGCGAGGTGTTCGGGCGTCGGTTGCGTGAGCGCCGTGATGAAGCCGAGAGCGCCGGCGTTCGCAACCGCGGACACAAGTTCCGCTTTGCCAACGTTCTGCATGCCGCCTTGCACGATGGGGTAGTCGATACCGAACATTTCGGTGAAGCGGGTTTTCAGCATGGCGCGGCTCCGGATGCGTTGAATAGCGAAGTGCCAAGAGTGGCGCGTCCGTCCGAAGCTGGCAAGCGTTGCAGCGGTTGCCGTTACGGCCCTTCGACTTTGATGCCTTTCGCGCGCAACATGGCGATGACGCTGTCTTCGCCGACCAGATGTCCGGCGCCCACGATGACTACCTGGGTTTTGCCCTCGGCAATCATGCGCTCGATTTGTGGAAGCCATTTGACATGGCGATCGTGGAAGACAGCTTTGTGCAGGGCGGGAAAGTCGGTGAGTTCGCCATGCAAGCCGCGATCGAGGGCGGCGACGTCACCCCTTCGCCACGCGTCCAGGAGGCTGTCCAGCGACTCTTGCGGCTTGCTGATGTCCTTGAGCGTCGATACGAGGAGTTGGATCTGCTGCTCTTCCGGCAGTTCCGCGAAAATGCGCAGCCGGCTCTCGGTGGTTTCTAACGCGCCGCGTTCCTTGCCCGCTTCCTTGCCCCACTTCCAGAGTTGCATGTCGACGCCGGCGAGCTCGTTCGTGATGGCAGTTGGGTCGACCGGTTTGCCGTCCTTCGCGGATTGTTTGACGAGGCTGAGCGAGGTCAGCGTGATCGCCGCGAGCCATGGACGCATGCGGTCGACGCCGGCGGGTGGCAAACCAAGCGACGCGGCGAGTTCGTCGAGCTTTGCGCGATATTCGGGTGCAAGCATCTTGTGCAGGCTTTTGTCGGGCGGAAGGAAGCCCAGTTGGGTCATGAGCCCCATCGTTGTGACGGGGTTCATCGCATCGTCGAGGTTGATCTCGAACACCAGGCGCTGAGCTTGTTGGAGTGCCGCTTCAAGCTCCGGACGCCTCCAATGCAATCCCTTCGGCAGGATGTGAATGGATCCGAATAAGTAGATGTCGCCTTTCTCACCGGCGATCTTCCAAAGGGCAGGGG
>JANLXP010000883.1:0-6168 GCA_031365165.1 Alphaproteobacteria bacterium | reverse complement strand
AAGTACTCGTTGTAGTTCAACCCCGGCGTCATCTGAAAACCGGCAGGCGCGTCCGCATAACCTGTGAGCACCGAGTAGACGTAGTTCGCCCCGTTCGGGCGCGCCTTGATAATGACCGAAAGGTCCGGCGGATACGCGTTGTTGTTCGAGGCGCGCGCGGCCAATTCGTTTGCAAACGGCGACGGGAAACGATCAGCCGCCGTCGCCGGTCGTTGGATTTCCTCGCCCTTATCGTCAAGCCCGTTGACCTGAACGCTGGCCGCAATCGCCTTCATCTGCGCGACGGTGAACTCAGGTCCGCCCGGCTGCGACAGATTCCGGAACGCCATCAGATGCATCGAATGGCAGGCCGAGCAGACTTCCTTATAGACCTGATAACCGCGCTGCAATTGCTGGCGGTCGAAGTGACCGAACGGTCCCTCCCAAGTCCACGTGACAGTCTTCGGTGTCTTCACCGTGTGCGCATCTTCCGCAACCGCGTTTCCGGCAAAGCCGACTGTTAGGGCGAGAACGACCAAGAGATTGAGTTTCATGATCGCCCCCATCACTCTGCCGCCGCGAGGACAGCACCGCCGCTCTTCTTCGCCAACACCGCCTTCGAGATGCTTTCCGGCACCGGGTTCGGCGTCTCAAAAAGCCCGACGAACGGTGTGATCACGAAGAAGTGGGCGAAGTAGTAGAACGTCAGAAGCTGCGACAGGATCAGCTTGCCGATCGGCAACTCCACGCCGAAGAAGACGAGGTTGGTGTCATCCGCCGTCTGCGCACCCAGATAGCCGAGCAGGAAAATCACGACCATCAAGATCCAGAAGAACTGCCGCATGATCGGGCGGAAGTTGTTCGACCGTACGCGCGATGTATCGAGCCACGGCAGCAGCGCCCAAACGAGGATCGCCGTGAACATCAAGATGACGCCGATCAGCTTATCCGGCACCGATCGCAAGATCGCGTAGAGCGGCAGGTAGTACCACTCGGGCACGATGTGCGCAGGCGTCGCCAGACGGTTCGCCGGGATGTAGTTGTCCGAGTGCCCGAGCGCATTCGGATTGAAGAAGATGAAATAGCTGAACACGATCAGGAACACCGCAATCCAGAACCCGTCCTTCGTCGTGTAGTACGGATGGAACGGCACCGTGTCTTGCGGCCCTTTCACGTCGATGCCGAGCGGGTTGTTATTGCCCGGAACGTGCAGCGCCCAAATGTGCAGGACGACCACACCAGCGATCACGAACGGCAACAGATAGTGTAGCGAGAAGAACCGTTGCAGTGTCGTATTGTCGACCGCAAACGATCCCCACAGCCACTGTGTGATGCTCTCGCCAATGAGCGGGATCGCCGAGAAGAAGTTCGTGATCACGGTCGCGCCCCAGAACGACATCTGACCCCAAGGCAGCGTGTAACCGAGGAAGCCCGTCGCCATCATGAGCAGATAGATCACGATGCCGAGCAGCCAAAGCACCTCGCGCGGCGCCTTGAACGACCCATAATAAAGGCCGCGGAAAATGTGCAGGTAGACGGCGACAAAGAACATCGACGCACCGTTCGAGTGCATGTAGCGCAGCAGCCAGCCGTAGTTCACGTCGCGCATGATGCGTTCGACGCTGTCGAAGGCCAGCGTCTCGTGCGGCACGTAGTGCATCGCAAGCACGATGCCGGACACGATCTGCACCACCAGCATGAACGTCAGGATGCCGCCGAACGTGAACCACATGTTGAGGTTCTTCGGCGTCGGGAACTGCAGCATCGTCTCGTCGAGCAACCGGATGATCGGAAGCCGCGAGTCCAGCCACTTCGTGAAGGCGTTCGTCGGTTTGTACGAGTAGTTTCCGTGTGCCATGACCGCCCTCAACCGTGTTCAGCGACAGCGGCCGCAGGCTTGGGAGCCGCGCCGATCAGCACTTTGGTGTCCGTCAGGAATTGATACGGCGGCACCGCTAGGTTCTTTGGTGCGGGACCTTTGCGAATGCGCCCCGAGGTGTCGTACTGCGAACCGTGGCAAGCGCACAGCCAGCCGCCGAATTCGCCCTTGTTGTTCTTGTCCGGCACGCAGCCCAAATGGGTGCACGTCGCAACCAGGATCAGCCATTCCGGTTTCTGCACGCGGTCTTTGTCCGCTTGCGGATCGCGCAGCCCTTCGAGCGGCGTGTCTTCGGCAGCCTTGATCTCTTCCGGCGTGCGGCGGCGGATGAAGACGGGCTTCTTCTGCCACTCGATGGTCACGATCTGCCCCGGTATCAGCGGCGACAAATCGAACTCGACCTCTTTCAAAGCCAGCGTATCGGCCGCCGGATTCATTTGATCGATAAACGGCCAAAGCGAGGCGGCAAGACCGACCCCCGCAGCAGCTGCTGAGGCCACGTAGATGAAATCACGCCGGGTAACGTTGGCGTTGTCCATGGAATGCGCCAAGGTTGAAGCCCCCTCTGGGCACAAGAAGATGTGGGACGAAAAAGATGTGGTTTTAAGAAGTGGATCCGTCGCGGTGACAAACCGCGCCGAACCTTCGGCAAGGCCTTGAATTCCGCGGCAAAATAGAGAGTCGCCCCCCTATGGTCTTGCGGCACGATGCCGCATAAATGGCGCAACGCTGCGTCGTGCAGTGGATCGTTTGGTCATCGATGCGCATCGCTCTCTTCCAACCCGACATTGCCGCCAACACGGGCACGATTATTCGGCTCGGCGCGTGCATGAATGTCGGGATCGACATCATCGAACCCTGCGGCTTCCCGTTTGGCGACGCGAGCCTGAAGCGCGCAGGCCTGGACTATCTGCCGCGCGCCAACATCATTCGCCACGCATCGTGGGGGGCATTTCGCGAGCAAACCCAAGGCCGCCTCCTCCTCGCGACCACGAAAGCGCTGAACGCCTACACGGCCATAGACTACCGCCCCGACGACACGCTGCTGTTCGGCCGCGAAAGCGCGGGCGTGACGGCGGAGGTCGCAGCACAGGCCCACGAAACGGTACGGATTCCACTCGCAGACGGCATGCGCTCGCTCAATGTGGCCGTTGCAGCGGCAATGATCCTCGGCGAAGCTCTTCGCCAAACCGGCGCCTTTGGGGAAAGCCAGACATGACCGACCTGACGGTCGAGCGAAAAGCGCGCGCCGCCGCCTGGTTCGAGGAACTGCGCGACCGTATCTGCGCGGCCTTCGAAAGCATCGAAGTCGACCTCACCGGTCAATTCGTCGACCGCCCGCCGGGCCGCTTCGAGCGCAAGACGTGGAAACGCGACGCAACCGCGGGTGCCGACAATGGTGGCGGCACGATGTCCGTCATGCGCGGCCGCGTGTTCGAGAAGGTGGGCGTCAACATCTCGACCGTCCACGGCACGTTTTCGAGTGAGTTCGCAAAGTCGATCCCGGGTGCAGCCGAAGACCCCCGCTTTTGGGCCGCGGGCATTTCGATCGTCGCCCACATGCAAAACCCGCGCGTGCCGGCTGTGCATATGAACACGCGTCACATCGTGACCAGCAAAGCTTGGTTCGGCGGCGGCTCGGATCTGACGCCGATAGTTCCAAACGATGAGGATACGGCAACGTTCCATGCCGCACTGCGCGCCGCTTGCGATCGGCACAACCCGTCCTACTACAAAGACTTCAAAGCTTGGTGTGACGAGTATTTCTTCCTTCCTCACCGCGGCGAACCTCGCGGCGTCGGCGGCATCTTTTACGACAACCTCGACACCGGCGATTGGGACGCCGACTTCGCCTTTACCCGCGACGTCGGGCTCGCGTTCTTGGACGTCTACCCCAAGCTCGTCCGTCGCCACATGAACGGCCCCTGGACGAAAGAAGAGCGCGAACACCAGCTGATGCGCCGCGGCCGATATGTCGAATTCAACCTTCTCCACGACCGTGGCACCCAGTTCGGCCTCAAAACCGGCGGAAACGTCGAAGCGATCCTAATGTCCATGCCGCCTGAGGTTCGCTGGCCTTGATGCGGGGGCAAGCGGCAGCTATCGCTTGAAGGTCAGCGGAGTCGCGTTCATGCAGTTTGCTCGCTTGGCTGTTGCAGCCACATTTTTGCTCTTCGTTCCGCTGGCACTTGCCGCGCCGACGAAAGTTCCCGTACCCCCGCTGTTGCTCGACACCTACTACGGCGATTGGCAGGGCACTGCGACCGCATCGAGTGAGACGGACGAGGACTTTCCGACCTCGAAGCGAGACATCGCCGTCACCATCAAGAAATCCAACCTCGGCGGCTTTTTGCTGAGCTGGTCTACCTTGCAGCGCCAGAAGGGCAACCCGAAGGCGCCGCTCGAAGTCTTGAAATCGACGACCGTGGAGTTCGTCCCCGCGCCGACGCCGAACACATGGCGCGCGAAGGCCGAAAGCGATCCCTACAACGGCGGCATTCTCTATTGGGCTAGGCTCGACGGCGGCGGTCTCGTGATTTCCTGCTTCACGATCAACGAGGACGGCAAACCCGAATTCCAAACCTACCGCCGCCGCGTGCAAGGCAAAGAGATGCGTTTGGAGTTCTCGAACGTGAAAGACGGCAAGTTCGTCCGCACCGTCAAAGGCAGCCTGCGCAAGCTGAAGGGCGGTTAGGGCTCGACCCGGACGAGCAGCGCCGTCGCGTCGTCGCTCTTTTTCATGCGCGGGTAGCGTTCGCCGTTTGGATCGTCGTCTTCGATGTGGCGCAACTCCCGCGCCAGCGCTTGCAGTCCGATCGTCTGCGCCGTGGCGATCAACTCGCGATCGCCGTAGCGCTCATAATCGTCGACCAGCGAATAGAACCCATCTGTCGCCAGCAACACGGTCGCAGGACCCGACAGCGCGATCGACGTCACGATCGCATGCGCACCGACCGCAGGATCGGCACCCAACAGCCAGTAACCGGTGTTGGTGTTCACAGTGTTCCGCGCGGCACGAAGCTCGGGCAACACGGTCGCTGGCCCCAGCGGTTGCCCTTTGCGCGACGCAATCATCTTCGCAGCGAGGCGCGTCTCGAACGCCGTGCGTGATGGATTTGTGCCGAAATTATGCACCTGGTCATCGTCGGTCTCGATCAGCACGCGGCTGTCACCGACATACGCAATGTGAATCTTCCCCGCTTCGACGCCGATCAAACTCATCGTCGTCCAAGGAAGCTCGTAACGCTCGCGCGGCGGGCGGCTCCGTTGCGCCTCGAACTTCGCGGTGATCCCTTCGGCGACCGTCGTGATCAATGCCCGAAGGGCGCCACCTTTCGAAGGCGCCTTCGCCAAGAACAAATCGCGCGCCGTATGCGAAGCCCAAGCCGCATCGCTCTTGCCGGGCATCAAGGGCGACTCAGAAACGCTGGTCACGCCATCAAGCACGAACGCTATTGAGCCCGCCGCTCCAAGCGCATCTTCGTTCACCCGCTCGGCCGACCCACCGATGCTCAGGCCTTCGATGACTGTGATCTGCGGCACCAGAACCCCTCAAATCGTCGCTTGCACGACTGCCTTCAATCGCTCCGCCAGCGAGAACTGATCGTCGGTGAAATCCGCGTCGATCCACCAAGCTTCGACCTCGCTCAACACCTTGCCAACCAGCGGCCCGTGCGGCACACCGGCCGCCATGACGTTCGCGCCAGTGATCGGAAACTCCGGCCTCACCCACCCATCCGCCAGTGCGAGCAGCGCGCGCCACTGAAAGGTGTTCGACGCCTTCTGATCTTCCGCCCACCGCAACCGCACCCAATCCTTGAACAACGGCACACCGAAGCGATAGAGCGCGCGCCGCACTTCAAGGATCGAAAGATAGGAAACGATCTTCGCGGGCTGACCCAGCATGTCGCCAAGTCGATCCCGGTTGTCGTTCGAAAGCCGCCAGCGCGTGGCGATCTCACCCGCTTGCGTCGCATCGCCCAGCAAGGCGCCAAGCCTAAGCAACCCATCGGCCTCGAAGAAATGATCGGCGTCGATCTCACACAAACGTTGAAAACGCGCGAACTTGAGTTCGCCAGGCAACACTTCGCCGAGCACGCCAGACGCCGCCATTGCGCGCAGCACAGGAACGGGATGCTCCGCCCCCATCAGCTTCAGCATTTCCTTCTGAATGCGCTCACCCGACAGCGTCTTGATCTGCGCGCGCGCCGCGGCGCATGCACTGAGACCATCCGCGTCGATCTCACCCTTGCCGTACCAGGCATGAAAACGAAACAGCCTCAGGATACGCAGATAGTCCTCCGCGATCC
>JANLXP010000873.1:0-5153 GCA_031365165.1 Alphaproteobacteria bacterium | reverse complement strand
CGAAATCCGCGCCCAGATTCAGTCGGCTGCACCGCAGACCACGGTTCGAGCGCAGCCTCGGCGGCGCTTGCGAGATGCTAAGCCTGAGGCTCAGGACTAAGGCCCATGGAACTTCCAACCATTCTCACCCTGCCCCGCCTGCACGAGATGGCGGCGCCGCTCTACATCGTGCTGCTGCTTGGCGAGTACGTGCTGGTCAGCCGCGGTACGATCGGCGGGCACTTCAAGCGTGAAGACACGCATACGAGCCTCATCATGGGTATCGGTAGTCTCGTTGTGCCGCTCCTGACCGCGACGTTGGGCGCCGGCGTTGTACTCTGGGCTTACGAGAACCGGCTCGCGACCATCGGATTTGAATGGTGGGCGTTCGTCGTGTGCTTCGTTCTCGACGATCTGCGGTTTTATTGGTCGCATCGGCTTCAGCACCGTTCGCGCTGGTTCTGGGCGGCGCATGTGGTGCATCACTCGAGCGAGTATTACAATCTCTCGACCGCGCTGCGTCAGCCGTGGACGGGAACGATCAGCGGCCTGGTCTTGCTGGCTGCGCCGCTCGCGTGGATCGGATTTCATCCGGCGCTCATCGCGTTCTGCGCGTCGCTGAATTTGTTCTATCAGTTCTTTCTGCATACGGAGTCGGTTGGGCGTCTCCATCCTTGGATCGAGGCGGTGTTCAACACGCCGTCGCACCATCGCGTACACCACGCACGCAATCCTCGCTACCTCGATGCGAACTATGCGGGCACGCTGATCGTTTGGGACAAACTCTTCGGTACGTTTGTTCCGGAACTCGACCGCGACAAACCCGTATTTGGGCTCGTGAAGAACATCCAGACGTTCAATCCGTTCGTCGTGGCGCTGGGTGAGTATTGGGGCATCGCGCGCGATGCAACTGCCCGAGGCGTGCCGTTGTTCGACCGCGTCCGCTACCTGTTCGCGCCACCCGGCTTTAGCCACGACCGAAGCCGCAAGGACTCGCACACGATCAAAGCGGACTTTTTGCGAGAGCACCCGGAAGAGGCGGGAACGGAAGGGCTGACCGTTACCGCGTAAGCGAGAACGGGTGGAGTCCCCACTGCCACGCGAACGCCAAGAACACGAGGATCGCAATTGTGAGGATCGCGTAGCCGATTTGGGCAAGCCGCGCGCGCGTCCCGTCGCCAAAACCCGTGATGCTCCAAAGCACCATCGGAACCGCAAGCAGTGCGACAACCACAGGCATCGCGAGCAACGCGGTCAGCATTGGTGTCGGCCCATGTAGAATCGCAAGCGGCGCCGGTTGCGAGAGGAGCGCTGCCATCGCGACAAGGGACGCGAGTACGATGCTCGCCGCGAGAAAGCCCGTTAGGCGGGGCCAAACTTTGATGACGGCGAGCGGCTCGCCCAGGATCTGCCGGCTCAGCGCGCCCGTGATCCAACTCCAAAGGGCGATCGCGCAGACAACAACGACACCGGCGAGCGCCGCCGACCAGATGGACCATTCGTTCGAGCCGGCAACACGGTCGAAGACGTCCGCTTCGATCGCGAAGCGCATCGGAATGCCCTGCCCGCCACCGACGGCCGCGGCCTTCAATTGATAGTCCGGATTGATCCACGTTCCATCGGCGCGGGGGAGGAATGTCAGATCGTGCCCGACGAGCGGCCAGTTCACGACCAGCCTGCCCTCGCCGGGCGCTTTGATCGACACCTGCGAGGCGGCTGCGGCCATCGCGGTAAAGTCGGCGCGCGCGCGGCGCACAGACATGTAGGTGCCGGCGAGGTTTTGGGCGCGTTGTTCGGCGTCTGGGTTTGCCTCGGCCACTGTGTCGCCCTTCGGCGGCCACAGAGCGTTGAACAGCGACTTGCGCAGAGAGGCGCTGGCTGCGAAGCGGCAGTCGGCGTTGTAGACGAGGAAAAAACCGCTCTTCGTTTCGGGCACCATCACAAGCTGCGCGCAGAAGCCGAGCCACGAGCCGTCGTGACCGATCCAACGCACGCCGTTGCGGTGGCCTTCTGCAAATCCGTACGCCCAGCCGTCGAGGCTTTCGGCTTCGGAAAAATGCTTCGCTTGCATCCGATTGATCGTGGGTTCGGAGAGCAAATGTTCGTCGTCGCCGTATGTGCCCTTGTTCAGGTGCACGAGCATGAACTTCGCCATGTCGGCGGCGGTCGTGATGAAGTCGCCGGCGGGTGCGGCTTGTACGCGGTCGAGTTCGGTACGCGTGAAACCGCCCTCGTCACCGCCATGGTTATAAGGAACCGCGATGTCTTGCGGCATCGGATAGGGAATGCCGAACGACGAAGACTCCATGCCCAAGGGCGCCAGGATGTTTTGCTGAACGTAAGTGCCGAACTCTTCGCCCGAGACGTTTTCGACGACGTGGCCGGCCAGCGCCAGGCCGTGGTTGGAGTACGAGAAGACTTTGCCGGGCGGCAGCACGCGCGGCGGCATGTTCTGGGCAAGGTATTGGCCGAGCGGCAACGGAGCCGATGTCAGCGCCGTACCGAGGCCCAGGTAGCGGTCATCGAACCCAGCGGTATGGGTCAAGATGTTCGCGAGCGTCACCGGTTCGGGATAGTTCGCCGGAATTTTGAACGTCGATAGATACGTGTTCACGTCGGCGTTCAGGTCGGCCTTGCCTTGCTCGACCAGCTGCATCACTGCAGTGGCTGTAATCAGCTTCGAGATCGATGCGACGCGAAAGCGGGTACGGTTGGGGTCAACCGGCTGGCGCGCGCGAACGTCGGCAAATCCATAACCGGATTTGAGCACCACTTTGCCGTCTTGGATGATGAGGACAGCGGCGCCGGGAAATTCGCCCGCGGCAATCAATCCGGACATCACGCCGTCGACATAGCTCTTCAGGTTCTCGACTTCGGGTGGCAGGTTCGCCTCTGCTGCCGCGGCTGCCTCGGGGTCAAACGTGCCCGACGGCAAGCGCGCGGGGTCTTCTGTGCCGATGGGTCCGCTTTCCGAACGTGGCGGGGGTGCCAAGACTGCGCCGCCAAAACCCGGCTCAGGCTCGTTCGCGGGTTGCGCGAACGCCGCGCGCGCGCACGCTGTCAGCAGCAGACAAAAAAGTAGAAGTCGCCGGCGCATTCAGTGCCCTAAGAATCCCGCGGCAATGTAGCGGCCCCGCTTGCGGTCATCTACACGGGGCTTGCGAACATTATCAACATAGTCCTCTTCAGTAATCTGAACGCTGCGCGCGCTGCGTGTGGTAAATACCTGCTTTCCCTTGCCGTGACGCGAGACCTGCCATGCTTTTCCGCCAGCTCTTCGATGCGCAGTCGTCAACCTATTCATATCTTTTGGGAGACGAGGCGTCGCGCGAGGCGATCCTTATCGATCCTGTGTTCGAGGAGGTGCGACGCGAGATTGCGCTGCTGGAAGAGCTCGATCTGCGCCTGGTCGCAACGCTCGATACCCACGTTCATGCCGATCATGTCACCGGCGCTTGGCTTTGGAAGGCGAAGGTGGGATCGCGCATCGCGCTGTCGGCGCAGGCCGGTGCAGTCGGAGCGGACCTCTATCTCAAACCGGGGGATCGTGTGTCTTTCGGCGGTCGGTATGTGGAGGCCCGGGCGACGCCCGGACACACGAGCGGCTGCATGACCTACGTGCTCGACGACCAGAGCATGGCGTTCACCGGGGACGCGCTGCTCATACGCGGCTGCGGGCGGACGGACTTCCAGCAGGGAAGCGCGCGGACGCTCTTCCGGTCGGTGCGCGAACAAATATTCTCACTTCCGGCCGACTGCACGATCTATCCGGCGCACGACTACACGGGTTTGACAGCATCATCGGTCGGCGAAGAGATGGCGCACAATCCGCGGCTCGGCGTTCAGATTCGCGAAGACGATTTCTGCGGCTATATGGACAATCTGGGGCTCGCACATCCGAAGAAGATGGACGTGGCGGTGCCTGCAAACTTGAAATGTGGCAAGCCGGACGTCCCGCTCGCGCCCGAGGCGGAATGGGCGCCGGTGCATGTCACGTTTGCAGGCGTGCCGGAAGTCTCGCCGGTGTGGGTGGAAGAGCATGCGCGGCAGTTGCAAATTATCGACGTGCGCGAGTTGACGGAGTTCAGCGACGAACTCGGCCATATCGCCGGAGCGACGCTGATCCCGCTAGGCGAACTCAATGGGCGGCTTCGGGAGCTCGATAAAACCGCACCCACCGTCGTCTATTGCCGCTCGGGCGCGCGGTCGGCGCGGGCGACGCTCATGATGCAACAGAATGGATTTCAGCGGGTCGCGAACTTGAGTGGCGGCATGCTGCGCTGGCGCGCGCAAGGCCTGCCCGTGGGTGCGTGAGAGGGCCGCACAAGGCCGCCATTTTGTGGCGGTTTCGGGGCTTGCCTCAACCGCCTTGGCCCTATAGAAACCGGCCTCTCCGCGCCCTTCGTCTATCGGTTAGGACTTCAGATTTTCAATCTGGCAAGAGGGGTTCGACTCCCCTAGGGCGCGCCACATTCCCACCGAAATGCCTGTGTGAGCTGGGAGCGCGCGATGGTCGAATTCCAGTGCCGTTGCGGACAAGTGCGGGGCTCGGTGACGAGCGTGACCCCTTGGACGGTCAATCGCGTCATCTGCTATTGCGACGATTGTCAGGCGTTTGCCCATCATCTCAGCCGTGCCTACTTGCTCAATGCGCAAGGCGGGTCCGACATCGTCCAGTTCCCGCCAGCGTCGCTCACCATTCAGCAGGGACAAAATGAGGTGGCAGGGTTGCGGCTGACGCCCAAGGGTCTCATCCGGTGGCACACGACCTGCTGCAATTCGCCAATCGGCAACACCGTCGGACCAGCCATCCCATTCGTCGGCGTCCTTGCTGCGGCATTCGACGCCGGCGGGCAGCGGCGTGACGAGATGTTCGGCAAGGCAGCCGGTGCGATCAACGGTCAATACGCGATCGGCGGCGCTCCACCGGGGTCTAAGGGCATGAATGTCGGTCTTCTCATGGGCACTATCGCCAAGATCTTGAGTTGGCGACTTTTCGGGCGCTCGTGGCCGAATCCGTTCTTCGACCGCGCGACAGGCAAACCGCTCCGCCCAGTTGCGACGCTCACCGACGAACAGCGGCAAGATCTGCGTCGCTTTTGCGGGCCCAATCCTGAAGTCGCGCCGCGCGCTTAGGCGAAAGCAGCGTCGCGGATCATCGCTTGCACGCGCAG
>JANLXP010000863.1:0-1140 GCA_031365165.1 Alphaproteobacteria bacterium | reverse complement strand
TCGATTGATCGTCTGGCGAACAAGCCACAAGCATCCAGGCGATCACCGGCATGAGAACGCAGATAGAATTTTTCGGCAGCATTGTGTGCATCCGGCTGCGTGGAGCGCGGCAAAGTTCTATCACCGTTTGTGCAAGCGCTTATACCGCAAATGGCTCGATACTTAATTTCAACCTGAGAAATCGATTAAAGGATGTCGGTGCCGTGCACGTGACTCTCTGCCTCCTGAGCGGAGGGCGACAAAACACAGACGTGCCCCGGTGATGACCCGCTGGCAGCCTCGGCGGAACGCGTCGAGTTTGATTGCGCGGTTTGGGGAGCGTTAAGTGGACGATCAGCGAATCTGTAAGGTGTTGTCGGGTGCTGTTTGAACTTTTGTGGGGTTACCTCGCGTTCGTGAATATCGCGACCTTCGGCGCGTTTGCGTTTGATAAAATCGCCGCGCAGAACGGTTGGTGGCGTCTCTCCGAGGCGTCGTTGCTGTCGTTGGCTTTCATCGGGGGCAGCCTCGGTGCTTTGATTGGGCAGCGCGTGATGCGTCACAAGACGCAGAAGCAGCCTTTTCGATCGCTGCTCATTGCGATCGTTTCGTTTCACATCGTGATGGGCATCTTGCTGTTCGTCCCCGGTATTCGCGCCGCGCTCTTGGGATGATCGCGACGAAGCGGAACGCCAAGGCGCGACTACGTCGTCGATAACGTAATCGGCAGCAACACGAACCTATAGCCAAGCACGATGGCGGCCACGGCTATGGTGAGAATGCCCGCGCTTAGTATCCGGCCGAGGCCCGTTGTTTCGTAGACGCGCCCGATCGCCCAGTACAAATGTGCGGCGCATGCGATGAGCAAAATGATCGACAACGAATGGTCAACGGTGATCGATGCCAAACCCTCGCCACCAAGCCAAAGATCGATGCCGACGATCACGAGCGCCGCCGAAAAGAGAAGTTGCACGAAGGCGTAAAGGTGGAGCGCAAATACCAAGTGGACTGCGAAGGGCACGTGGCGCCGGAAAAACAGGAGCGGCGGAAAGATTGCGAAGGCAAGAACCATCAAAATGATGAGCGACTTCGCGTTCAGCGTTACCGCTTGATCGAACACGGGGGCATAGTTTTCGATCGTCGTCCGCGCGGCTTCAACGT
>JANLXP010000857.1:0-1319 GCA_031365165.1 Alphaproteobacteria bacterium | reverse complement strand
GGCTCGCGTCTGCAATGAAGAGCCCGTCGACCGAGCTCATATGCTGCATCAACTCATTGCGCACGGTCCCCACCGTGCGATCCGTGTGCAGCAACCAGGCCTGCGAGCTCAAACGGTAGCTCTCGCCAAGTCTGGCCATTGCAGCTTCAAACCCCGCCGGCCCCGAACGCAGATCTGCAATCACAACCAAGTTCGCGAACGCCGTATCTGCGCCGGTATCGGCGGTGGGCAACTTCTTCTCGAACATGGATTTGACGAAGAGTTGCGATAGCACCGGATCGTCGATTGCCGTGATCCAGGGTCCCTGATCGTCCGCCTGCACGATCGAGTGCGGCGCGATACGGCCTTCTGCGGCAAACTCGCGGATTTGGTGGCCGGTATAGGGGCCATAAACCTGGCCGCTAACGTTCACGCGCCACATTCCGTTCAAGGCTTCATGGGCCAAGGCTGCAAGCGACATTGCGGTTCGTCCGGTTTGTGCCGCCGTCCGAGGCGGGTTAACAAACGATTACGCAGGAACCGTGCCATTCCCGGAATGAAACAGGAGAAGCCATGACCGCCTATGAATTCTGCAAGGTCGAACGCGAGGGCCGCTTAACGGTCGTCACCATGAACCGCCCCGACGTGATGAACGCGATCCATCCGCCGGCCAATTTCGAACTGGCAAAGGTCTTCGACGAATTCGCGAAAGATGCGGATCAGTGGGTCGCTATCATTACCGGCGCGGGCAACAAGGCGTTCAGCGCCGGTAACGATCTGAAATACCAAGCCGCCGGCAATCCGATCACTGTGCCGCCGACCGGCTTTGCGGGCTTAACGTCCCGCTTCGATCTGACGAAGCCCGTGATCGCGGCAGTGAACGGTCTCGCAATGGGCGGCGGCTTCGAAATCGCGCTGGCCTGCGATCTGATCGTCGCGGCCGACACGGCGATGTTCGCGCTGCCTGAACCGCGCGTCGGCCTCGCGGCCCTCGCAGGCGGACTGCATCGTCTGCCGCGCGAGATCGGTCTGAAGAAGGCGCTCGGCATGATTTTGACTGCGCGCCGTGTGACCGCGGCGGAAGGCAAGACGCTGGGCTTCGTCAACGAAGTCGTGCCCGCGGGCGAAGAACTGGCCGCCGCGAAGAAACTCGCCGCCACCATTCTCGAATGCTCGCCAATGTCGATCCGCGCGTCGAAGGAGACTGTCTATCGCGGCTTGGCCGAACCCTCGTTGCAAGCGGCCATCGAGGCCCAAAGCAAGTACGAAGCCATCCGCACGATGTTCCGCAGCGAAGACCTCATCGAAGGCCCAATGGCTTTCGCCCAAAAGCGCCCACC
>JANLXP010000825.1:0-4054 GCA_031365165.1 Alphaproteobacteria bacterium | reverse complement strand
GGATCGCGGTCACGATCGTGATGAAGATGCCGGCGACGGCGATCATGTTCATAGCTGGGCCCCTGAGCGACGCTCGGGACTATCACACCGACGACGAGGCCGGAAGAGTGCGGGCTAGATCTCGACCTGCGTGCCCATCTCAACCACGCGGTTGGCCGGGATGCGGAAGAAGCGGGTGGCGGAGAGCGCGGCTGCTTGCATGGCGATGAAGAGGGCCGCTTGCCAGCGGCGAAGTTCGGAGCGCCGGGCTGGGATAAGCGTTTCCCGGCCGAGGAAGAACGTCGTCTGCATCAGGTCGAACGACAGACCGAATTGGCGGCAGAGTTCTAGCGCGCGCGGGACATCGGGACGTTCCATGAAGCCATAGTGCACGATGACTTGGTGGAAGCCTTTGCCGAGCTTTTCGACCTCGATGCGATTGGCGTCGGAGACGCGCGGGAAGTCCTTCACATCGACCTTCATGAGCACAACACGTTCGTGGACGACGTGATTGTGTTTCAGATTGTGCAGGAACGCGGTCGGGATCACGGCCGGGTTCGACGTCATGAACACTGCGGTGCCACTGACGCGTTCTGTCGTGCGGTCCCAGGTCTCCAAGAACTCGCGGATCGGCATTGCATCGCGGTAGAGCTTCGTCACCAGGATCTCGCGACCGCGGTTCCAGACCATGAAGGCGGCGAGGGCTGCGGCGGCTGCAATGATCGGAAACCAACCGCCCGTCGGTATCTTCAGCGTGTTTGAGGCCAAGAACATGAAGTCGACGATGAAGAAGCCGCCGAACACCGAATAAGCTAGCCAGCGGTTCCAGCCCCACAGCCAACGGGCGACTACGGCAGCCAGCAACCCGTCGATCATCATGGCACCGGTGACTGCCAGGCCGTACGCGTGGGTCAAGGCGCTTGAGTTTTGGAACATGATCACCACGATCGCGACACCGATCATGAGCAGATAGTTGATCTGCGGGATGTAGATTTGCCCCATCTCGGTTGCCGACGTATGGCGGATGTCCATGCGCGGCAAGTAGCCCAGCTGGATCGCCTGCCTAGTCAGCGAGAAGACGCCGGAGATCACGGCCTGCGAGGCAATGACGGTGGCGCAGGTCGCCAACAAAACCATCGGGTAGAGCGCCCAGTCGGGTGCTAGATGGAAGAACGGATTCTTGATCGCCGAGGGATCGGACAAGAGCAAGGCACCTTGACCGAAGTAGTTCAATACGAGGCAGATCGAGACACCGGCCCATGCCACGCGAATGGGGCCACGGCCGAAGTGGCCCATGTCGGCGTAGAGCGCCTCGGCGCCCGTCACGCAGAGCACGATCGCGCCGAGGGCGACGAATGTGATCCAAGGCTTATCGATGATCAGGTCGATCGCGTAGCCCGGCCAAATCGCGCTTAAAATCGCGGGGCGCTGGAGGACTTCCATCAAGCCCAAAATCCCGATCGTCAGAAACCACAGAATCATGATCGGCGCGAACAAGCGGCCGACGCCGGCGGTGCCACGGCTTTGCAGCATGAATAGGGCGACCAGGATTACCGTCGCCAATGGAACGACGGCGTGATCGAACGCATCGGTGGCGACGCGTAAGCCTTCGACTGCAGAGAGGACGGACACGGACGGCGTAATCAACGCGTCCCCGTAGAAGAGCGAGAGCCCAGTCAGCGCGAGCAGCCAGATGATGCGCCGACGGCGCGGCGCTGCGTGGCCGGTTCTGAGCGCGAGCGAGGCCAGCGAAAGCACGCCGCCTTCGCCCTTGTTGTCGGCGCGCATGATGAAGACGCAGTATTTCAACGTCACCACGATCACGAGCGACCAGACCGCGAGCGAGAGAACGCCGTAGACCGACGTCTCGTTCAGGCCCATGCCGCCGGTGAACGTTTCGCGCATCATGTAGAGCGGGCTGGTGCCGATGTCGCCGAACACAATGCCAAGCGCCGCCAACGCCAACGTGCGTTGGCGCGCGGTCTGCGCTTTCGGATCGGTGACGGTGGTGTCCATGAGTGCGCTCGCGGGATGGCCGCGTCAGTTCTTCGTTCGCTCGCGGATCATCTGCATCTGGCGCACGATCACCTCTGCTTGGCGGATCGAAGCGAGATCGATGAGCTTGCCGTTCAGCGCCACGGCACCCATTCCCTTGGTCGCACCATCCTTCATGGCAGCGAGGATCGCTTCGGCACGTTTCACCTCATCGGCTGGGGGCGTGAAGACACGGTTCGCGAGCGCGACTTGGCTTGGGTGGATCGCCCATTTGCCTTCGCAGCCCAGCACCGCGGTGCGCTGAGCTTGCGCGATGAAGCCAGCTTCGTCGGAATAGTCGCCGAACGGACCGTCGATGGGCCTAAGGCCATGCGCGCGGGCGGCGGCCACCATGCGCACCGTCGCGTAGTGCCAGAGGTCCGACCAGTGCTGGTCGCGCTTGCCCGCTTCGTCCTTGTCGGTCAGCACGACGTAATCCTTGTTCGGGCCGCCGATGTTCGTCGTGCGCATGCCAGCGGACGCTGCGTAATCGGCCGAGCCGAAGTGGAGCGACTCAAGGCGCTTCGAGGCGCCGGCGATTGCGTCGATGTTGTTGAGGCCGAGCACACTTTCGATGATGACTTCGAGCTTGATCTTTTTCTTGCGGCCGATGCCCGCTTCGATCTGCGAGATCAGCATGTCGATCGCGTAGACGTCGGCAGCGACGCCAACCTTTGGGATCATGATGAGGTCGAGGCGCTCGCCCGCCTGCTCCATGATGTCGACGACATCGCGATAGCAAAAATGCGTGTCGAGGCCATTGATCCGCACCGAGATCGACTTGTGTCCGAAGTCCTGTGTCTTGAGTGCTTGAATGATGTTCGTGCGCGCTTGCGGCTTGTCGGCCGGCGCGACGCTATCTTCGAGGTCGAGGCAAATGACGTCCGCGTCGCTTTGCGCAGCCTTCTCGAACAGCGCGGGGCGAACGCCCGGCACGAAAAGTTGCGACCTATTCAGACGCGCTGGAACGCTTTCAACTGTCGTGAAGCTCATGCGAATGCCCCGTCTTTGGAATCGCGACGTCGGGCCCCCTCAAAAGAGGCCGGGAAGCTATGCCTACCCCCTTGCACAGTCAACGCTTACGGCGGGTGGCTAAAGGGTGCTTTTCCGCCACCAGACGCCTTAACCTTTCATCCTGAACGTGAGTGTAGATCTGCGTGGTCGCGATATCGGCGTGACCTAACAGCTGTTGCACGCTTCGCAAGTCAGCACCGTGCGCCACCAGGTGGCTCGCGAATGCATGGCGCAACACATGCGGCGAAAGTTTTCGCGGATCGACGCCCGCCTTCACGGCGAGGTCCTTCAGCAATTGCGCGACGCGGCGGCGCGTTAGGTGGCCTTCCACACCGCGCGACGGGAATAAGAAGCGTTGCGCGCGCTCCGACTGAGGAAGAAGGAAGCGCGGGCGGACGGTCAAGTAGGTCTTGATCGCTTCGCGGGCCGGTACGCCGAGGGGAACGAGACGCTCTTTCCCACCCTTACCTTTGACGAGGAGCATACGGCGCTCGCCGCCTGCCGCGGCCAGTGGAAGCGTCACGAGTTCGGATACGCGTAAGCCCGACGCATAGAGCAGTTCGACGATGCAGAGCAGGCGCAGCGCCTCTGGCCCCTCAAGGGACGCTGCGGCGTCGATCAGCGCTTGGGTTTGCGCTTCGGTGACGACTTTGGGCAATGGGCGGCCGCGCTTCGGCGACTCGATTGCGGAGGTCGGATCGTCGGCGCGAATGTCTTCGTCGAGTAGAAACCGGTGCATCTGACGCAGGGCAGAGAGGCGGCGCGCCTGTGTTGATGCCTTGAGGCCGGCAGCCGAAAGCGACGCGAGGTACTCGCGGATATCGGCGGCCGACGAGGTCGTGAACGTGCGCTTTCGCCCGCGCAGGTGTCCGGCGAAGTCGAGCAAGTCGCGGCGGTAGGCGTCGAGCGTGTGAACCGCCGCACCGCGCTCGGCGCTCAGCATTTCGAGGAAGGATTCCAGTAGGTGTAGGCCAACGTCGGGGGCTGTCGTCATTGATGTTGGCGCACCGGCGCGCCGAGCACCGAC
>JANLXP010000768.1:0-7576 GCA_031365165.1 Alphaproteobacteria bacterium | reverse complement strand
GCAGGCGCCTGCGGTGGCGCGCCATATGTCGGTGACCGGCGGCTGATGCGCTACAAGAAACCCTCATTTGCGGCGTCGAATGCGCCGGAGGCACAAGCGGCCTTGCGCGAACTCACGAAGCGGTATGGCAACGCAAAGGCCGATGCCGATGTCATGGTGGCGCTCGGCGGCGACGGGTTCATGCTCCAATCCGTGCACAAGATCCATAAGCGGGGCTTGCCAATCTACGGCATGAACTGCGGTTCGGTCGGGTTCTTGATGAACGAGTATGCGCCGAACGATTTCCTTGAGCGGCTGGACATAACCGAGGCGCAAGCGATCCATCCGCTGCGCATGAAGGTGAAGACTGCGTCCGGCAAATCGCAAACTGCGCTCGCGTTCAACGAGGTGTCGATGCTGCGCGAGACACGGCAGGCGGCGAAGCTGCGCATTTCCATCGACGGCATTGTGCGGTTGGAAGAGTTGATCTGCGACGGCATTTTGCTTTCGACGCCGGCTGGATCGACTGCTTACAATCTCTCCGTCAACGGTCCGATTTTGCCGATCGATGCGGCACTGCTTGCGCTAACGCCGATCAGCGCATTCCGGCCGCGGCGTTGGCGCGGTGCGCTGCTGGCGCGCGCGGCGAAGGTGGTGTTCGAGATTCTTGAGGCCGACAAGCGGCCGGTCAGCGCGGTCGCCGATCACACGGAAGTACGCGAAGTCACGGAAGTCACCGTCGCCGAAGACGCGAGCGTGGCTGCCACCATTCTGTTTGATCCGGACCGCTCGCTGCAAGAACGCATCCTAGCGGAGCAGTTCGTCACCGGTTGATCAGGCGTCTTTCGGTCGTGCCAACAACACGAACAACAGGGCGACGGCGGCTGGTGCCGCTTGTGTGAATAGGATCGTGAGCTTTGCGGTCATCGCACCGAACACGCCCGCCGCGATCACACAGACCAGGAAGAAAATGCGCAGATCACGTCGGCCGGACACGGCGGCCCACGCGAGCCCACCCGACAGCAGCAAATTGTAGAGGCCTTGGTTTGCCGCCAGAACCGCGGTTGTGTTCATGAACTCCGGCGATTGGGCGAAGATGCGTTGGCCGATAGGACCAGTCCAAAGGAACATCTCCAGCACCGCAAATCCGGCGTGGATCAACGCCACGAGAAAGACCAATAGCCCTGCGAGCGCATTCATGTGCGGTTTCCCCTATCCACGGACTGCTGACATCGGTTCTTCGATGACGCCGTAGCCAGCGTCGGGCGGGATCGTCAGCAGCTGCTTGCCGTCCTTCGAGATCACTTTCGGCTCCACGGTGACGATACGGTCGGTTTTTGCCTTAGCGATCGCTTCGGCAACGGTTTTGCTCTGACCCAGCTTCACCAGGTTCAACTTCGTCGGGAAGATGATCGTCCAGCGCTTGTCTTCGATGGCCTCATTCGGATTGACCCAAACGGAGTCGACGGATTCGGATCCGTCGTGGCGGCCGAGTTGGCCCTCGGGCGTTGCGGCCAGATAGAAGAACGTGTCGAACCGCTTCGGCATGAAAACCGGCGTCACCCAATGCGCAAAGGGGATGAGCGCGTCGCAAGCCAAACGGAGCTTTTCGCGCGTCAGGAATTCCGCAAGGCCGACTTCGCTATTGTTCAATCGGGGACGCCAGCTCGCCAGCGCGCTGGAGGCGGCGGCATCGATGTAAGAGGCAGAGCCCGGTTTGCGGGCAAGCAGAATGCCCGATTCCTCGAAACCTTCGCGGACAGCGCAGGCAACCAAACTTAGGCGCAGGTCATCAAGCTTGTCTGCCCCATCAGCATGGTCGCGCAGGGCGGGATCGTTATCGTGCGGGTCGAGTTTACCGCCGGGAAAGACCAAGGCGCCCGACGCGAAATCGATCTGATGATGTCGCTTTACCATGAATACTTCGAGACCGGACGCGCCGTCGCGCAAAAGCAGGATCGTCGCGGAAGGCAGGGGATTTGCGGGTTTTTTGGCGTCTGACATCGAAGCTCTCAAAGTTACTTCAAAACTTAGCAATTCAAATACTCAATGGCCGCTGGAGGCTCCCTTAAAGGGTTGTCCGGTAAACCTAGTGAGAAGCGGCACAGGACCGCACCAGCAGAGGTTTGCCCCATGAGCGATAAGTCATTCCGGCTCGACCCATCTGACATCGACCGGGCGTTCGAACGCAACGAATTCCGTGTTGTGTTTCAGCCCACAGTCGATTTGTCCAGCGAACGCATGACGGGCGCTGAGGTTTTCGTGCGTTGGCAGCACCCGCAATACGGGCTTTTGCCGCCGGGTCTGTTCCTCGATTTCATGGAATCGCAGGGACGCATGGCCGATATGACGGGCTTTGTTTTTCATGCCGCGCTCGACGGCGCCCGTCGCTGGAAGAAGCAAGGCCGCGACTGGTCAGTGTCGATCAACGTGGCGCCCGGCACTGTTACAGCGCCTGGATTTGCTCATGGTCTGAAGCAGCTCCTCAACGAATACAATCTCGACGCCGGTCAGGTCATCGTCGAAGTGCCGGAACGCGCCGTCGCGCAAGAGCCTGAGGCACTGTGCGAGGCGCTGCAGGCGGTTCGCCAGTTGGGTGTCCATGTGGCTCTCGACGGCGGGGGTATCGTGCCGGTCGACCTCGCTCAATTCGTGCCGATGCCGTTCACGTCGATCAAAGTCGGTGGGCCGGCGAGTATCCGCTTGGCGCAGCGCTTGGGCGTGAAGGGCAAAGGCGCGATCGCCGCGCGCTTGCGGTTCGCCCGCGAATACCACCTTGAAGCCGTCGCGGTCGGCGCGGAAGACGAGGCAACAATGTCTGGGCTTGCGGCTGTCGGGTTTACAGCGGCGCAAGGCGTTTGGATCCAAAAGCCTATGTCGCTCGACGAGCTGCTCGCTTGGGACGGCACGTGGGCGCGCGGCAGAGTTGCCATGGATGCACCGCCGGTCGCGCCACGCGCAATGGTGCCCAACTCAGCGCCGCGGCCTGCGGTATCTGCCTCAGCTCCGCCGATGGCAAAGTCGTTGTTCGATGCACCGGCGGCGCCTGCGGTCACCAAAGAAGACATGCAGCGCGCGCTTGACGCTGTTCGTGCGCGGCGCAATGCGCCGACCCTGCAGCCGAAACCCGAGCATCGCGAAGGGCCGCTGATGCCCGCGCTTGAAGCGGCCGATCTTGAGGATGTGGTCGAGGACGAAGAGACGATTGCGCCGCCTGTGAAGCGAGAGGGCTTCGGCGCGCCGCTCGAGGGCTGTCCGTCCATGGGTGATTTGGTGCGGCGCCGGGCCGACAGCCCAGATCACGCCTAGTACTTTCGGGGGTCGAGGCTTCTCTCTGTGTGTGGGTCAACTCGCTGCCGGTGACATACTCCCCCGTATCACCGGCGGCACTTTTCTTGCGCGTTCGTGCTATGACGTAGCCTCAATATCTTGAGGCTATTTTCACATGGGTTTCTACGAACGACGCATTCTGCCTTGGCTCCTCGATGCGGCGATGAGTGCAAAGCCCATCACCTATCAGCGCAAAAAAGTCGTGCCATTGGCCGAAGGTCGTGTGCTCGAAATCGGCATCGGCGCGGGGCAGAATCTAGAATTCTATAATGCTGCGAAGGTGAGCCATGTTTGGGGCCTAGAGCCGTCGCCGGAGATGCGGGCGCGGGCCCTGAAACGCGCGAAAGATATTGCGTTCAATCTCGAGTTTTTGGATTTGAAGGCGGAGGAGATTCCGCTCGCCGACAAATCCGCCGACACTGTGCTTGTAACCTATACGCTGTGTACGATCCCTGAGGTGGTGCGCGCGCTCAAAGGTATGCGGCGGGTGCTGAAACCGGGTGGGCGGTTGATCTTTTGCGAGCACGGGAAGGCACCAGATCTCAGCGTTCAAAAGTGGCAGGAAAGGATCACGCCGATTTGGAAGGTGATCGGTGGTGGCTGTCATGTGGGGCGGCCGATACCGGATCTAATCCGCGAGGGTGGGTTCGAAATCGAAAAGATGGAAACAATGTACCTCCCCGCGACGCCGCGCTTTGCCGGCTACAATTATTGGGGCAGCGCCAAATAGCGTTACGAGCCACTCGGCTTGCGGGCGCAGATTCATACGTTGTTAAGCGTAACAGTTACCCCTGCGTTTACGCGGGTCATGCGAAGTTTCAGGCTCAAACTCGAAAGATCGCGTGCCATGAAATCTTCGGTTGTTATTGCTCTCGGTGGAGCGCTGTTCGTCGTTTTGTTGGGCGCTTACTTGATCGCCTACGCCACGACGGTGCGCGATCCGGTCGAATGGAAGAGCGGCGACGTTATCGTGCAGAATTCGGATGCAGCCAACATTCTCCCGCTGTTCGCGGCGGACGGTAGCGGGGCAACCCATATCGGGATCGTGGACGCGCGCGAAGACGGCGCCGTGGTGATTGAGGCGGCTGACAAAGTCGTCGAGACGCCGGTCCAGACGTTCCTAGCGCGGGGCGTCGATAAGGCGTTCGCGGTCTACCGGTTCGCATCGCTCAACGACGCGCAGCGCGCTAAGGTGGTCGAAGCCGCACGCCGGCAGCTGGGCAAGCCGAACGACTTCTTCCTGCGCCGTAGTTGGGATCAACTCTATTCGAGCGAGCTCGTGCGGCTCGCCTACAGCGAGATCGGCTTCGATTTGGGCCGCTTGCAGCGGCTCGGGAAAATCAGCGGCGATTTGACAAGCGTGCGCTCGCAATTCTTGCGCAACTGGGAAGCAAACACGGACTGCCAGAAGCGCAGGCTTGATGTCGAGCAATGCTGGGCATTGATGGAGAAGCAAGAAGTCGTGACGCCTTCCAGCATCGTCGCCGACGCGCACATGACCAAGATCTATGAGGCCAAAGCGGCGCCTGCGAGCACGTTCATGCTGACCGGCGTAACCGACCCGACAACCGAACCCGGCGCCGCGCCCTAAGTGCGCCTAGCCGAATAGAGCGAGATCGCGCCGGTCGGCGTCGGGATCACGAGGTTCGTACGCACGTCCGAGAAGCCGGCCTCAAGCATCAATGCGGGCAGGATGCCGTCGGCGTTGGGCTGCGTCGTGCCGAAGCCGTCCAGCGCTTGAACCTGACGAAACGCGAACCGCATCAGAGGCGATTTTTGCTCGCCGTAGTCCGCAACGTGAAACTCGCCCCCTGTGCGCAGAGCCGCGAATGCGCTCAAAATGGCCGAACGTTTGCCGGCGAGCGGGACCTGATGGAGTACTAGGCTGGACACGATCTTGTTCGGGCGAACGCCGGCAGCCGCAGTTTCCTGGGCATAGCCCTTCGCAAAATGCACGAGCACGTCCGCATCGCGCGCCTTGAGTTCGGCGCGGGACAGGATTTCGGGGTCGGGATCGATGCCGTAGACCGAGGCACCCGGACAGGCGCGTGCGAGCATTACCGCCAACGTGCCGGTCCCGCAGCCGACGTCGAGGATCACATCACGCGGCGTCGGGTCGATTTGCTTGATAAAGGCGCGCCGCCACGTGCGCTCGCAGGTCATGAGCGAGACGGTGGCGTCGTAGAAAGGCGAGAGGCGGCGATCGCCCAAGGCCGGAACGTAAGCACGATCAAACATGGCCGGTTCTCCCCAGCCCGAGACTGATGTCCCGGATGTAGTGATGAGCAAGGTCTGATTCAACGTCTCGGGATAGATGACGCATGAGAGCGCGTCGCGTGACAGTGGTCATATCCTGACCGAGTATTCCATCCCGTGACCGAGCGGTAACGTAACGGAAGCGAATCCGTTGCTGCGGTCCTGCATGCGGCGAACGTAAGGGCGCAGCGTCTTTTTGAAAGTGAAAATATTGTCAGCCAACACAACAGCGCCGCTGCGCATTTTTGGTGCAAGCATCTCAATCATCGGAACGTACAGGTCTTTCCAGCCATCGAGCAGCACGAAATCGACGGGTGCGTCGATGTTGGCCAGCGTTTTCATGGCGTCGCCTTCACGAATGTCGACGAATTGTTGCAAGCCCGCTTCCGCGACGTTTGCGCGCGCCGCTTTAACCTTTGTGGCTTCAAGTTCGCTGCCGATGACGCGACCATTGTTCGCACGAGCGGCTGCAGCCAGATAAATCGTCGAAATGCCGAACGACGTGCCGAACTCGATGATCGTCTTTGCGCGAATCGCGCACGCGGTGACGTAAAGCATGCGGCCTTGATCGGCATCGACGGGGATGTAGGCATTTTTCAGAAAGGGCTCTGCAGCCTTGAACACGCTACGGCCCATGAGCATTGCGCCGATCGCCGATGGGGCTGCGCGCAGGAAGATCAAGCGGTCACCTTTCGCGCGCTGGTGCAGTTTATTCAGTGTCGCCGTAACCTTCGGATCGTCGAGACCGAGGTCGGCGTTTGTGACGGCGACATTCATAATGGGTTCTCCAATCGCGTGAGGCGGATCGCCTTTTCGGGGCACGCAGTCACGCAGAGGCCGCATGCGTGGCAAACGTCCGGCGCGGTTACAAAGCCTTGCTTTCCGCCATGAACCAGCACTTTAAGCCAGGGACCAAGGGGTAGGGCCTTCAATTCGGCCTTCGTCAGCTTTCGGATTTCGAAGACGTCGTAGGGGCAAACATCGACGCAGTCACCTTTGCCCTCGCATTTCAGCGCGTCGATCACCGGCGCCACAATTTTCGGCGGCTGCTTGCACTCCGTCTCGGGCGCCGTCATCGGCTTGTCCTTCAAAGTAATCTGAGTTATTGCTCGTGTTATATGAGTGTTTGCTCATTTTGAATACTCGCATGAGGTGGGCCATGGCCAAACGTGCCAAAAAGACCGCAAACCCGCGGAAAGTTCCCGAACAGGATCGCTCGCGCCAGACGGTCGAGGCGATCGTCGAGGCTGCGGCTCACATTCTGATCAAGCACGGCTATGACGCTTTTACGACGAACCGGGTGGCGGAGCGGGCAGGGGTGAGCATTGGGTCGCTCTATCAGTATTTTCCAAACAAGGATGCGCTGCTTTCCGAGTTGATGCGCCGGCACTTGGTGGACATCGAGCAGACCGTTGAGGCGATGGCGGCGCGCGCTCTAACGGCGCCGCTCGCCGACGTCATTCACGACGGCATTCAACAGAACGTTCAATCGCATCTGATCGATCCGGAATTGCATCGCGTGCTTTCCGAAGAGGTCCCGCGTCTGGGTGCGCTCGATTGGAAAGTCGCGTTCATCGCCCGGATGGAGACGCGCGTGCGGAGTATTCTTGAAGCGCGGCGCAACGAGATCGTCGTCGGCGATATCGACCTTGCGGTCTATATCGTGACACGCACGGTTGAGGCGGTCGTACACAATGCCGTCACGCGACAGCCGAAAGCGATCGCCTCCGGCGCGCTCGCCGAGGAGTTGACGCGCATGCTCGTCGGGTTTCTGACAGGCAAAATGCCTGCCGCGCGACGGCCGATGCGGGCGGCGGCAGAGTGACGATAGGCTGTGTCCGTGACCCTGCGGGCACATCCGGTCCGGGGTTTCACGAGACACCCACGGTTCGGGGTGCGGATCGGTCTGCTTGACTCGGCACACGGCGGCGCGGACCATCGCGCTTAAGGCTCGCATACGGGGTTAACTATGACTTTGAGTCATTTTCTTTGGCAGACGTGGCGCAGCATC
>JANLXP010000717.1:0-1420 GCA_031365165.1 Alphaproteobacteria bacterium | reverse complement strand
TCGGCAAGGCACGTGATGCGACGGCCCCGGTGCGCGATGCGGCCAAGAACGGCGCGACCCTGGAGCTGATCGAACTCGATCTCGCGTCGTTGAAGAGTGTGCGCGCGGCCGCCGACCGGCTCGTGAAGGACGGCCGTCCGTTCGACGCCGTCATCGCGAACGCGGGCGTGATGGCGACGCCGAAGGGCAAGACTGCCGACGGTTTCGAAACGCAGTTCGGCACGAACCATCTCGGCCACTTCGTGTTCGTGAACCGCATCGCGTCGCTCATCAAGCCGGGCGGGCGGCTCGTGAATCTCTCGTCGGCCGGCCACCGCTTCGCCGACGTCGATCTCGACGATCCGAATTTCGAGCGTACGCCCTATACGGAGTTCGGCGCCTATGGCCGTTCGAAGACGGCGAATGTGTTTTTCGCGGTCGAGTTCGATCGCCGTCATAAGGCGCGCGGCGTGCGCGCGGCCGCGGTGCATCCCGGCGGCATCCAAACCGAGCTCGGCCGGCACATGACGCCCGAGCTGATCCAACAGATGATGGCCTCGATCAACCAGGCCCGCCCGGCAGGTGCCGCACCGTTCGCGTTCAAAACGATCCCGCAAGGTGCTGCCACCACGGTATGGGCGAGCTTCGTGGCCGATGCGGACGCGGTGGGCGGGCGCTACTGCGAAGATTGCCACGTCGGCGTGCTAAACCCCGACCCGAACACCCGCGATGGCGTGCGCCCCTACGCGATCGACCCCGACCGTGCGAAGGCGCTCTGGGCTAAGAGCGAGGAGATGGTGGGGGAGCGGTTCTAGCGCGGCGAGGTAACCAGCGAAAATGCGGCGACCAACGTGGCAAGTCTCGCCTTGACCGTTCGTAACTTTTAAGTTACACCTAGGGTGTATACGGATGATCGAAGTGCGCCAAAGCGAAGCGTTCGCTTCGTGGCTAGGAGATCTGAACGACGAGCGTGCTCGGGCGAAAATTGCCGTTCGCATTCGACGTCTGTCGCTCGGCAATTTCGGCGATGTCAAACCGGCCGGCGAAGGCGTCAGCGAGGCTAGGATCGATTACGGGCCGGGCTACCGATTGTACTTTGTACGCCGTGGTAAAGAAGTGATCGTTCTGCTTTGCGGCGGAGACAAGCGCACGCAAGCGGAGGACATCAAATCTGCGAAGGCCATGGCGAAGCAATTGAAGAGCGAGGACGATGACGCTTAAGACCAAACGTTGGGACGCTGCCGCGCAGTTGGATACGCCCGAGCGTATTGTGCTCTATCTGGAGGCTGCGTTTGAGGATGGCGACCCTGCCCTTATCGCTGCGGCGATCGGCGACGCCGCGAAGGCGTATGGCATGACGCGGTTGGCGAAGAAGACGGGTCTTGCGCGCGAAGCGCTTTATCGTGCGCTCAGCGACAACGGCAATCCGGAGTTCACGACG
>JANLXP010000712.1:0-4668 GCA_031365165.1 Alphaproteobacteria bacterium | reverse complement strand
GCGCGTTGCTTGGCAATGCCGAATTCCTGAAAATGATGAGTGTGCGGCCGTGGGCCTATTGAAACGTCTGTCGATAGACCAAGAAGCCCGAATTTCTTGCCACGCGATCGTAGAGCTTGCGGGCCGCCCCGTTGCTCTCGTGGGTATGCCAATAGACACCGCTGAGACCTGCTGACTTTGCCTGATCGTAGACGCGTTGAATCAACAATCCGGCGACGCCTTTTCCCCGCGCATCTTCGCTCGTGAACAGGTCCTGCATGTAGCAGGTGGGCTCCAGCATGATCGTGTTACGATGAAAGATGTAGTGCGCCAGGCCGATCAAGCGACCGGCGCTTTCGGCCACCAACGCGTGCATCGGCTCATTGGTGTCGAAGAAGCGCTCCCAAGTGACGCGCGTGACATGGGGCGAAAGCGCTGTGTCGCCGGAACGCCCGTAGAAACTGTTGTAGCCGTCCCAGAGCGGCAACCATTTCGGGAAGTCTTCCCGTGCTGCAAATCTAACAATTGGTGCATCGGGATGTCGGCGAGGGAACGGGGGCATGGGCTGAGATCGCGCGTTGCGGCGGCGCACTCTAGCGTCAATGCCGTGTCGCGTCATCGGCGGTCGCTCGTCTGGAGGCTTTCGGTGTACTTCCGCCAAAAGGGGAACGGCATCACCATTCGACTCGCGGTGCTATTCGCCGCATGATGGGTCCAACCCCACCTTGAGGAGCCCCGCACATGACCCATCCCTTTGGCGCGAAATCGACCACTGACGACGTTCTTGCCGGCGTCGATCTTTCCGGCAAGCGTGTGCTTGTCACCGGTGCGTCGGCGGGTCTTGGCGTCGAGACGGCGCGGGCGCTTGTCGCGCATGGTGCATCCGTCGTTGGCGCGGCGCGCGATCTCGGCAAGGCGCGCGACGCGACGGCCGCTGTTCGCGCGGCGGCCAAGAACGGTGCGACGCTGGAACTGATCGAGCTCGACCTCGCTTCGCTCAAGAGCGTGCGCGCGGCCTCCGACCGTCTGGTGAAAGACGGACGGCCGTTCGACGCCGTCATCGCGAACGCGGGCGTGATGGCGACGCCGAAGGGCAAGACGGCGGACGGCTTCGAAACGCAGTTCGGGACCAACCACCTCGGCCATTTCGTGTTCGTGAACCGCATCGCTTCGCTGATCAAGCCGGGCGGGCGGCTCGTGAACCTTTCGTCGGCGGGTCACCGCTTCTCAGACGTTGACCTCGACGATCCGAACTTCGAACGCACGGATTATGCGCCGTTCGTCGCATACGGCCGCTCGAAGACGGCGAACGTATTGTTCGCGGTCGAGTTCGACCGGCGTCACAAGGCCCGCGGCGTTCGCGCGGCCGCGGTGCACCCCGGCGGCATTCAGACCGAACTCGGCCGGCATATGACGCCGGAGCTGATCCAACAGATGATGACCTCGATCAACCAAGCGCGCCCGGCCGGCGCCGCACCGTTCGAGTTCAAGACGATCCCGCAAGGTGCTGCCACCACGGTGTGGGCAGGCTTCGTCGCCGACGCCGATGCGGTGGGCGGGCGCTACTGCGAAGACTGCCACGTCGGCGTGCTGAACCCCGACCCCAACATCCGCGATGGCGTGCGCACCTACGCGATCGATCCCGAACGCGCGAAGGCGCTGTGGGCGAAGAGCGAGGAAATGGTGGGCGAACGGTTCTAGCGAACCGCGCGCAAGCCTATTTGATCTTCAAGAGCTCGATGTCGAAGACGAGAACTTGGTCGGGCTTGATGCGCTCGCCCTTGCCTTTGCAGCCGTAGGCTAGTTCGGATGGGATGACGATGTTCCACTTGTCGCCTTCCTTCATCATAGTCAGCGCTTCTTGCCAGCCTTTGATGACGGCGCCTGCTTCGAATTCGGCGGGCGGGTCGCCTGGCTTGGTTTCGTCGAACGTCGTGCCGTCGACCAGCTGACCCTTGTAGCGGACCTGAACGGTCGAGGCCCAGGTCGGAATGCGCGTGCCCTTGCCTTGGCTGATGACCCGGTATTGCAGACCGCTTTCGGTGACCTTCACGTTCTCGAGCTGCTTGTTGCCTTCAAGGTAGGCGGTCATCTTGGCCCAGTTCGCCTTGTCGCGTTCGGGGCAAGCATCGGCGACGCGCACCTTCGGCTTCTCCTTGTCGCTGCTACCCAGCGAGAACACGCAGCCGGTCAGACCGACGCCTACGAAGGCAAGGATAGAAACTGCGGCGATACGGCCGAACGACATGTACCAACTCCCGAGAGGGTCGAAGCGATTTCCAAGGGGCGGAACCTGCCCCGCCGCCCCCAAGACTTGCAAGTGGGATGTGCTAGGAAGCTGACACATCAGACATTGCATACTGAAAAGGGACGTATTTCATGAACTCACGGCAATCAATCTTCATCACCGGTTCCGCTTCTGGCATGGGGCGAGAGACGGCGAAGCTGTTCGCCTCAAAGGGGTGGCTCGTCGGGGCGACCGACGTGAACGAAGCTGGATTGCAGACGCTCGAGCAGGAGTTGGGGTCCGAGAACTGCTGGATCCGCAAGCTCGACGTCACCTCGAAGCCCGCGTTCGATCAGGCGCTGGCGGACTTCGACGCGAAGGCCGGGCGGCTGGACCTGCTCTTCAACAACGCTGGGATCGGGGAATCGGGCTGGTTCGAGGACGTGCCCTATGACGCGGCCATGCGGGTCGTGCAGATCAACTTCGTGGGCGCGCTGAACGGCGCCTATGCAGGCCTGCCCTATTTGAAGAAGACGCCGAACGCGATGCTGTTTTCGACGTCATCGTCTTCGGCGACGTACGGGATGCCGCGTATCGCGGTCTACGCGGCGACGAAGCATGCGGTGAAGGGGATGACGGAGGCGCTGAGCGTCGAGTGGTCGCGCCATGGGGTGCGGGTTGCGGACGTGCTGCCCGGATTGATCGACACTGCAATCCTGCGCGAGACGCCGAATCGCTCAGGTGATGCGCCGAAGCCTTCGGAGGAGCAGTTCTATGCGAGGGCGCCGAAGAAGGGGATGTTCCGGTTGATGCCGGCCGACAGCGTCGCGAAGTGCGTGTGGGCCGCCTATCACGCGCCGAAGGCGAAGCTGCACTATTACGTGCCGGAAGAAATCGCCTGGATCGATAGGATCAAGGGGATCGCGCCGTCCTACATGCGGTCGCGAATCATGAAGATCTTTCCGGCGTTGGCGGGGCGCGCAGGGGCTGCCCCCGAAAAGTAGAAGGGCCGGAGATCGCCCTCCGGCCCGTTCAAGGATTCTCGAAGCGTTGGCTTCTAGAGGTTCCGGCCGCGTTGCGGACGGTAGAAAATGTGCGTGCCGATTTCGGCCACTTTGACCATGCGCGATGCCCAACGCGGGTTCACGTAGTCGGCGTGATAGAACGTGGCGCCGCCGGCGACAGCGTTGACGCGGCCGCCTGTGCGCATGACGTTCGCCGCGATGCGGTTGGCCTGGCGCCAGGCATCCTTGTTCGCCACGCGATCGGAGATGCCGTCGCAGGTGAACGAGAACTGGCAACCGGTGCGGCGCTTGGAGCCTTCATAGACCACGCCGCAGACCGTCTTCGGACGGCCCGGAACGCGGGTGCGGGCGAGGACGACTTCGGCCACGGCCTTCTGGCCCTTCGCGGTTTCGCCGCGGGCTTCGAAGTAGATCGCCGTCGCGAGGCAGTCTTTCTCACGCAGGTAGGCTTGGTAGGCCGGGCGGTTCACAACCTCTTCCCGGACCATGGTCATGGGCAGCGGCTCAGAGCCAGGCGCCTCAAGCAGTGAGAGTGTGGGTTTCAGGCTGGTCAGTCGCAATACGACTGCCTTGCCGTCGCCCACTTGGGCGGTCGGGGCCGTCGCTGCGGTCGAGACCACAGGGCTGACGAGCGCGATCGTCAGCGCATAAAGCAGGGCTCCGCCAAAGCCGACACGCAAAATGCGGTCGTTGCGGCTGAGCAGTCGAACAAGTCCAAACGTCTTCGCCAATGGGAGCTCCATGGTTAGTGGCGTCTCAACACCCCTTTAGGGCCGGACCCCTTGGTGGGGCCTCTCATCGTTTCTGTGGTCCGACGGTGCAGCCATCGGGCCAGTAACTGTCTGGGAGGCTCAGATCCGACCCAAACGCGGTAAACCTGAACCAACTCGGTAGACAACTTGTGCGGGAAAGCCCCCGGCACGGTGGGATTGCACGGGTACGAACTGTGCCGCTGCGGTGCAACAAACTTCGGGTTGTATAGGCATCAAGTACTAACGTGTCACCCGGGGCGCGACGAAATAGGCGATGCCTCCCTGCGACAGGTTGTTCTTGACGTTAACTGTCCGCTTTATTTCGTCTTTTCAGTATTGGTCTAGTATTCAATGCAGTTTATTCTGATGTTTCAAAATGTTTCCCTGAAACTGTTCTGAATACGTGGTCGCCTATATCTAGTGGTGGTGCGTCACTTATCCCTAGTCATGACGGAGATTTAATATGGGGAATGGCGGAAAATCGCGCGCACGTAGGGAGCGGATGGCCGCGCAGGGTCGCCCGTCTCAGGGGAAATGGCTTATTTCCGCGGTTTGTGTCGATTCAGTCCAGGGCAGCCTGGGCTGCAGCGAGGCGCGCGATCGGCACTCTGAACGGCGAGCACGACACGTAATCGAGACGAACCGTTTCGCAAAACTTGATCGATGCGGGGTCGCCGCCGTGTTC
>JANLXP010000704.1:0-1002 GCA_031365165.1 Alphaproteobacteria bacterium | reverse complement strand
GATGCTGGGCGCGACGCACGTGCGCGTGGGCAGTGCGATTTTCGGCAGCCGAACTTGAGCCGCTTGCAACGCACGGCAAGGCACTTCGACGCCATATGAGAGAAATGAGAGACATAAACCTTCTCTCACATCGCTCCGCGAAAGGCGCGGCGCACCGCCAAAATCGGCCGCAAATGAGAGAGGGAGCTTAAAGCTCAGCTCAAATGTCCGGCCTTCGCCTTCTTTGTCGCGAGATAGGCTTCGTTATGCGGGTTCGTCGGAAAACTGTGCGCGACGCGTTCCACGACTTCGATCTCGAACCGCGAAAGCGCCGCGACTTTGTCCGGATTATTCGTCAGCAACCGCACCGACGTGAACCCTAAGTATTTCAACATTTCCGCCGCCGCCGCGAACTCGCGCTCGTCCGCCTCGAACCCGAGGCGCTGATTGGCTTCGATCGTATCGAACCCTTGATCTTGCAGTTCGTACGCCTTGAGCTTGTTGATGAGCCCTATCCCGCGGCCCTCCTGCGCGAGATAGAGCAAAATCCCATGCCCAGCCTTGCCGATCGCGCCAATCGCCCCGCGCAGTTGATCCCCGCAATCGCATTTCAGCGACCCCAAAAGATCGCCCGTCAAACACTCGGAGTGCAGCCGCACGAGCACCGGTCCGGGCGGCTCCGGCGATCCCACGATCAATGCCAAATGCTCGCGCGCACCGTTCGTCGGCCGAAACGCTAGAACACGCGTATCTTCGGCACCCTCGAGCGGTAGTCTGGCGCGCGCGGCAACCTTGAACGCGACGGGCGCCTCATACCGTTCAACATCTTCGACGCCGACTTGAGGCAGGCTTTCGCGCTTCGCCAAGCGCGGCTCACGGTGCTTTCGGACATCTCCAGCGACTTGATCAATGCGAGCGAGCCGTATCGCGTGTTCAAGAACTCCGGCCTCTTCTACGTGCCCGTGAGCGGTCCCGAGCGGGGCCGCGCTCGGCAGTTCGCGTCAGTGCCCTGCGAGGCCGAGC
>JANLXP010000685.1:0-1117 GCA_031365165.1 Alphaproteobacteria bacterium | reverse complement strand
CCGTTGCACCCATCCCGATGATCCTGGCCGTCGGCGCCGTGCACTCGCATCTGGTGAAAACGGGCTACCGCACGTTCACGTCGTTGAACGTTCGTTCCGCCGAGTGCATGGACACGCACTACTTCGCCGTCCTGATCGGCGTCGGCGCGACGACGGTCAACGCATACCTCGCGCAGGAATGCATCGCCGACAGCCACGCACGCGGCCTGTTCGGCAAGCGCACGCTCGGCGAATGCGTGAAGCGCTACTTGGACAGCGTGAGCGCTGGCCTGCTCAAAATCATCTCGAAGATGGGCATCTCCGTCATCTCGTCTTACCGCGGCGCCTACAATTTCGAAGCCGTCGGCCTCTCGCGCTCGATGGTCGCCGAATACTTCCCCGGCATGCCGTCCCGCATTTCCGGCATCGGTCTCGGCGGCATTCAAAAGCGCATCACGCGCCAGCACGCGCGCGCGTTCGCCGACGACGTGGCGGCGCTGCCGATCGGCGGCATCTACCGCTACCGCAAGGGCGGGGAGACGCACGCGCATTCGGCGTCGACGATCCACCTCCTGCAAAGCGCGGTCGGTCAGGAAAGCTACCAACTGTTCCGCCGCTACTCCGAAGCGATCCACGAAGCGCCGCCGACGAGCCTGCGCCATCTGATGGGCTTCCGTCAGCGCAAGGGCGATGCGGTCGCGATCGAAGAAGTGGAATCGATCACCGAAATCAGAAAGCGCTTCGTGACGCCGGGCATGTCGTTGGGCGCGCTCGGGCCTGAGGCGCACGGCACGCTGAACATCGCGATGAACCGCATCGGCGCAAAGTCGGACTCGGGCGAGGGCGGTGAAGACCCCGCACGTTTCAAGCCGAAGCCGAACGGCGACAACGCGAACTCCGCGATCAAGCAGATCGCCTCGGGCCGCTTCGGCGTCACGGCGGAATACCTGAACCAATGCCGCGAGATCGAGATCAAGGTCGCCCAAGGCGCGAAGCCTGGCGAGGGCGGCCAGCTGCCCGGCTTCAAGGTCACGGAGATGATCGCGAAGTTCCGCCACGCGACGCCGGGCGTGATGTTGATCTCCCCGCCGCCGCATCACGACATCTACTCGATCGAAGATCTGGCGCAGCTGATCTA
>JANLXP010000664.1:0-8230 GCA_031365165.1 Alphaproteobacteria bacterium | reverse complement strand
GCCGGCGTCGTCGCTCAGGGCGAGCCTGTGCGTGCAATCCGCGTGCGTGAAACCGTGCGCGTTGAAGACGGCGACAAGTACGCCGAGCTCAGGCCTGGTATTGGTTTTTCGGCAGACCTCGAGATTTCGTTCGAGAACTGCCCGGTCATCGACCGTCAATTTTATTCGTTCGACCTCGATACGCCGTCGTTCAAAGCGGAACTTGCGCGCGCGCGCACGTTCGGCTTCCGGCATGAGGTCGAGTATCTGCAAAAGAACGGCCTGGCGCTCGGCGGCTCGCTGTCCAATTCGATCGTGCTCGATGGCGGGCGGATCATGAACGAAGACGGTCTGCGCTATGCGGACGAGTTCGTGCGCCACAAGCTGCTCGATCTGGTCGGCGACATGGCGCTCGCGGGCGCGCCGCTGTATGCGCAATTCCGCGGCTTCAAGACCGGCCATGCTCTGAACAACAAACTGTTGCGCGAGCTGTTTGCACGCAAGAACGCGTGGGAATACGTCACGCTACACACTCGCCGGTCCGCACCGACGGTCGAACGTCCGGTGTACGGTCTCGCGGCAGCGGAATAATCGCTCCCTAAGCATAAGAGGCGCTGCGGCAGAAATGCCGTGGCGCCCTTATTTTTGTATCGCGGGGACATGTTGATGTGAGTGTTTCGCGAGCGGTTCCGTTCGAAAAACTGAACGTACTCGGTAGCAGTCGAAGTTGCAGTACAACCTACCGGATGTTTTCGGAGAACTCTTCCCGAACTAAGCGACAACGGACAACGGTCGAAGATTATTTGCGATTACCAGCAACCGAAACCTTCGCCCTGTGGTTGGTGCTCGCTCGTATTTCGGGGACAGTATGATCCGAAGATGCGCGTTAAGGAATTGGTAACGAATGGCGGCCGTCTGCGCGATTCGGTTGCAGACTTCGGGTGCTGCCGCACTTGGGGTTGGGCTGCGGGCGCGGCCGGACCTCGTGGCGCCGCCACGTGAGCGTAAAAATGGGCGGTCCGCTGCCGTTTGGCAGGGTGGCGGTCGGCCCGGTCTTACGGTAAAGATGCGTGCAAGATGCCTGTTAAGGGACCGTTAGCGGTCCTCGGACGGGTGCGTAGTGTAGCCCCTCAAACTCGTCGGTTCCCATGTCGCTTGTTCCGCTTCGTTTGCGTACCCTTTCGATCGGCGTCGCTCTGGCGCTCGCCATGCCTCTGACCGCTTGCGCCGGCGATGACTCGCCGAAGCCGCGCGCCGAGGTGCGCGAGACGCCCGTCGAGCAGCTCTATCAAGATGCACTCGTTCAACTTGATCGAGCGAACTGGATTCCGTGCGCGCAAGCGTTCGACGAGGTGGAGCGGCAGCATCCCTATTCGGTGTGGGCGCGGCGCGCGATCCTGATGTCGGCGTTCTGCTATTACCAGGCGAACAAGTACACGGAGTCGATCCAAGCGGCCGACCGGTTCATCACGCTGCACCCCGGTAACAAGGATGCACCGTACGCCTATTATCTTAAGGCCGTGTCGCTCTACGAGCAGATCGTCGACGTCGGTCGCGATCAGCGCCGGACGGAACAGGCGATGGCGGCTCTCGGCGATCTTATCCGCCGGTTCCCGCAGACGGACTATGCGCGCGATGCGCGGTTGAAGCTCGACCTCACGCGCGATCACCTTGCGGGCAAGGAAATGTCGATCGGGCGCTACTACTTGAAGCGCGGCGAACAGGTGGCCGCCATCGGCCGCTTCCGCAGCGTGATCGAGAAGTATCAGACGACGAGCCACGTGCCGGAAGCGCTGCACCGTTTGGTGGAGGCGTATCTCTCGCTCGGCGTCATCAAAGAAGCGCGCGCAGCTGCCGCTGTGCTCGGCCACAACTATCCGGGCAGCGAGTGGTACGAAGATACGTTCGCGCTGATGCAGGAATACGGCCAGAAAGATGGCGGGCAATCGGTCGCGCAGATCCGTACGGCGCCGGCCGTTGCCTCTGCCCCCGCGCCTTCCGATGCGATGCCGACGGCTGCACCCGTTGCTCAGCCGAAGACAGACGTACCGCCGCCGCCGGAAGCCGGATCGAAGCCTTCTGCGCCGACATCTGGCGACAAGAAGGACGAGGACGGCGGCTGGTTCGACTGGTTCTAAACGTAAGGGCCTGACGCCTTATCATGCTGACGTCTCTCTCGATCCGCGACTTTGTGCTGATCGAGCGATTGGATTTGGAGTTCGCGCCGGGGCTTTGCGTGCTCACGGGCGAAACGGGGGCGGGCAAGTCCATTCTGCTTGATGCCTTGGGACTGGCGACCGGCGGGCGAGCCGAGCGCGGGTTCATCCGTGCGGGCGGCGCGCAGTCCTCTGTCACTGCCGTATTCGATCCACCGGCAAAGCACCCGGCGCGGGCGGCGCTCGGTGGCAACGGACTTGAGAGCGACGGGGCGCTGATCTTTCGCCGCTCGATCGCAAGCGACGGCCGGAGCCGGGCTTTCATCAACGATCAGCCAGTGTCGATCGGCCTCATGCGCGAGGCGGGGGCGATGTTGCTCGAGATTCATGGGCAGCACGACGATCGCGGGCTTCTGGATGCCGGCGGGCATCGCAACTTGCTGGATGCGTTTGGCGGGCTCGACGACGAGGTTGCAGCCGTCGAGAGCGCTTGGCGGTCTCTCGCGGCGGCCGACGAAGCCGCGCGCGCCGAGGCGGATGTTCAGCAGCGCGCGGCGCAGGACTTCGACTATCTGAAGCACATGGCCGACGAATTGCGGACGCTCGACGTACGTGCGGGTGAAGAGGCGGAGCTTGCGAACGCGCGGGCCGTGATGATGGCGTCCGAGAAGATTTCAAGCGACTTGCACGAGGCGGTCGAAGCGTTGTCCGGCAACGGGGGCGTCGAGGCGCGGATGAGTTTGGCGTTGCGGCGGTTAAGCCGTGCGCAGGGCGTGGCACAGGGGCGGCTCGATGCGGCCGTCGCGGCGCTCGACCGCGCGACAATCGAAGCGGCTGAGGCGCGGCGGGCGGTTGACGCTGCCGCGCGTGGGCTCGCGTTCGATGCCAACACGTTGGAGAAGGCCGAGATACGCCTCTTCGCGCTGCGCGCCGCGGCGCGGAAATATGGTGGTTCGTGCGACGGGTTGGCTGCAAAACGTGCGGAAGCGGAAGCGAAGCTACAGGTGTTGGCCAGTGCGCAATCGCGGGCGGCAGAGCTTGAGCGCCTGAAAGTGCAAGCGCGCAAGGCCTTCGATAAAGCTGCCGCCGCGCTGTCGGCGGGACGTGCAAAGGCTGCGGAAGGGTTGGATCAACGGGTCGCGAAGGAGCTCGCGCCGTTGAAGCTTGAGCATGCACTGTTCCGCACGCAGATAGAGACGACAGATGGGGCGGGGCCGTCCGGCCGCGACCGGGTCGAGTTTATGGTCGCGACCAATCCGGGCGCGCCGTTCGGCGGCTTAACGCGCATCGCATCGGGCGGCGAGTTGGCGCGATTTATCTTGGCGCTGAAAGTGGCTCTGGCGGACGAAGGGTCGGCTTCGACGCTGATCTTCGACGAGGTCGATCGTGGCGTTGGCGGCGCGGTGGCAGATGCTGTCGGCGAGCGCCTTGCGCGGCTCGCAAAGGGCGAGCAGGTGTTGGTGGTGACCCACTCGCCGCAAGTGGCCGCGCGCGGGATGCATCATCTGCGCGTATCGAAAGCCATGGCTGCGGGGGCGATGGCGACGCGGGTCGAGCTCCTCAACGCGGGCGGACGGCGCGAGGAGATTGCGCGCATGCTTGCGGGTGCGAAGGTGACCGATGAGGCGCGGGCTGCGGCCGACCGGCTGATCGGTGGCGCGGTCGCACAGCTTCCGAAGCGGCGACGGGCGACGTGACGAAGCCGACGTCGGTCACGAAGCTTAGCGAGAAGGAAGCCGCAACAGAGCTCGAGCGGCTCGCACGCGAGATCGCTGCCCATGACAAGCGCTATCACGCCGAAGATGCGCCCACGATTTCGGACGCCGACTATGACGCGCTCAAGAAGCGGAATTCGGCCATTGAGGCTAAGTTCCCGCAGCTGATCCGTTCGGATAGCCCTTCGCGGCGGGTCGGGTACGCGGCGGCCGAGAAGTTCGGGAAGGTCAAGCATGGCGTGCCGATGCTGTCGCTGGACAACGCGTTCGACGATGAAGACGTCACCGATTTTGTCGACCGTGTGCGGCGGTTCTTGAATTTACCGGCAGACGAAGAACTTGCGTTCACGGCTGAACCGAAGATCGACGGTTTGTCGGCGAGCTTGCGGTACGAGGACGGCAAGCTGGTCATTGGCGCGACGCGAGGGGACGGGGCGGTCGGCGAGAATGTGACCGCCAATTTGAAGACGCTGAAGGACATACCCCATACGTTGAAGGGGCGTGGCGTTCCTGAGCTGATCGAAGTGCGGGGCGAGGTGTTTTTGGGCCACGCCGACTTCGCGAAGTTGAACAAGGATCAAGCGGCGCGCGAGGAGAAGACGTTCGCCAATCCGCGCAACGCCGCAGCGGGCTCTTTGCGCCAGCTCGATGTGTCGATCACAGCCCGGCGGCCCTTGCGGTTTTTTGCCTATACGTGGGGGCAAGTTTCGAAGGTGCCCGGCAAGACGCAGAGCGACGTGATCGAGGCGTTTGGCGATTGGGGCTTTCCGACCAACCCCGAAATGAAGCGCTTCACGAGCGTCGATGCGATTCTCAAGTACTACGCCAAGATCGCGGGCAAGCGGGCCTCGCTCGGTTATGACATCGACGGCGTTGTCTACAAGGTCGACCGGTTGGATTGGCAGCAGCGCTTGGGGTTCGTGAGCCGTGCGCCGCGCTGGGCGGTTGCGCACAAGTTTCCGGCGGAGCAGGCAGAGACGGAATTGCTCGACATCGACATTCAGGTTGGGCGGACGGGCACGCTGACGCCCGTCGCTCGATTGAAGGCGGTGACAGTCGGCGGTGTCGTCGTGACGAACGCGACGCTCCACAACGAGGACGAGATCGCGCGCAAGGATGTGCGGATCGGCGACACGGTTGTCATACAGCGCGCCGGTGACGTCATTCCGCAAATCGTGCGCGTCGTTGAAGCGAAGCGGCCTAAGGGCGCGCGGGCGTACAAATTCCCCACCAAATGTCCGGTGTGTGGCAGCCATGCGGTGCGCGAAGTCGATGCGGCCGGCGAGGAGTCGGTGGCGCGGCGCTGCACCGGCGGGCTGATCTGCCCGGCGCAGGCCGTCGAGCGATTGAAGCATTTCGTTTCCCGCAACGCCTTCGACATTGAAGGGTTCGGATCGAAGCATGTGGATGCTTTCTTGGCGGACAAGTTGATCGCGCATCCGTCAGACATATTTCTGCTCGAGGACAAGTACGGGTCAGGGCCGAAGGCGATTGCCGCGCGCGAAGGGTGGGGGCCGCAGTCGGCGGCGAAACTGTTCGCGGCGATTGCAGAGCGGCGTACAATTGCACTGAACCGGTTCATCTTCGCGCTCGGAATCCGGCATGTTGGGGAATCGACGGCGCGCTTGCTGGCCCTGAACTACGGCTCGGCGAAGGCGTTCGTGAAGGCGATGACGGCTGCGGCGGACGAGGATTCGAAAGCGTTCACGGAGCTCGACTCGATCGACGGCATCGGCGACACGGTCGCGAAGGCGATCGCCGAGTTCTTCGGTGAGGACCATAATCGTGACGAGGTGGCGCGGCTCCTCGACCTTATCGACGTCGAGGAGGCCGAGAAGCCGAAATCGGATACGGCAGTCTCCGGCAAGACGATCGTGTTCACCGGTAGCCTCGAAAAGATGACGCGTCTCGAAGCCAAAGCACGTGCGGAATCGCTGGGTGCGAAGGTGGCCGGATCGGTATCGGCGAAAACGGACTTGGTGGTTGCAGGGCCGGGTGCCGGGTCGAAGCTGAAAGAGGCCGAGAAGCACGGCGTCAAAGTGATCAGCGAAGACGACTGGCTGAAGCTGATCGGCGCGTAGCTCAGATTTCTACGAATTCGATCACCACCCCATGGGCGGCGTGCGCCGGGACGGTCACCGTGTTGCGCGTTTCGAAATGCGGGACTTTGGCCATCGAGAGCATGGCCGCCGCCGCGTCGGGCTCGTTGACCCGAATTGTGAGCGCGACGATGCCGTGCGTCGGCGAGCCTTGGAGAGATTTGCCGAAGCGGTGTTCGGCTTCGGCGGGTGTCAGCAAAGTGATTGCGGAATTCGTGAGCTTTGGTCCCGCGAGTTCGCGTGTTGCAGCCTCTACGTCGTCAACGGCGATGATTACCTCAGCAACGCCGGTGGCGCCTGTCGGGTGAAGTTGCCATTCGTGGCGGGCGCGCGTTAGTTCGGGCGTCGCGTGCGTGCAGACGAATTGCATCGTTTCTGGAAGCGCGAGCTTTGGCAGCATGATGTTGCGAAAGCGGACCATGTCGCGCTTGCCATCAAGGTCGAGCGGGCGGCTCAGATCGTTCGGTGGTTCGGCTTCGATGCCTGCGGCCTGAAGTGCCGCATAGGTTTTGTCGGCGTCATCGGCGCCATATGCGATCCCAATGCAGCCTTCGCCGCGCGCATTAACGCGCTCGGCCAAGCGGCCCTTCGCGCCGGCTTCGTCGACGATGCCGAGCAGTTCGACATAGGTGTTCGGAAACATAATGCAGTGGTTGCCGGTGCCCTTGCCTTCATGCATGCCGCGCGGCGTCAGCGTGAGGCCGAGCTTGCGGTAGGTGGCCGCCGCCGTGTCGAGGTTTCTCACCGCGATGACGACGTGGTCGAGTCGGGTGAGCGGCGACATCAAATGGGACGGGTCGACTCGACGATCCACGCCTCGGTTGTCGCGTCCGTTTTGCCTTTCAACGTGTCACGGACACGGACGTGGTAGGCGTTCAGCCATGCACGTTCGGTTTCGGTGAGCAGCTTAAGATCGACCAACGTGAGATCGATCGGCGCCAAGGTGAGCGTTTCGAATTCCATCATCTTGCGATCGCCGCCGACGTCTTTGGGTTCGGTAACGACGATAAGGTTTTCGATACGGATGCCGTAGTGGTTGACCTTGTAGTAGCCGGGTTCGTTCGAGACGATCATACCCGGTCTCAGCGCCACGTTGATCATGCGCTTCGAGATGTTTTGCGGACCCTCATGGACGCTGAGGTAGGCGCCTACGCCGTGGCCGGTGCCGTGGTCGTAGTCGAAGCCGCCTTGCCACAAGGACATGCGAGCCAACGTGTCGAGTTGAACCCCCGTCGTTCCCTCGGGGAAGCGCGCGAGCGCGAGCGCGATGTGGCCCTTCAAGACGCGCGTGAAGCGGTCCTTCATTTCGGCCGTCGGTGTGCCGATCGCAATCGTCCGGGTGATGTTGGTGGTGCCGTCGAGGTATTGGCCGCCGGAGTCGATCAAGTAGATCTCGCCGGATTTGATTTTGCGGTTCGATTTCTTCGTCACGCGGTAATGCGGCAGTGCGCCGTTCGGGCCGGCGCCGGAGATGGAACCGAAGCTCAAGTCCTTCAACGCGCCGGTTTCGAGGCGGAAGTCTTCGAGTACGCGGCAGGCTTCGATTTCGTCGATGTTGCCTTTAACGCCTTCCTTCGAGAGCCACGCGAGGAAGCGCGAGACGCATGCGCCGTCGCGCTCATGCGCGCGGCGTGTGCCGGCAAGCTCGGTCGGGTTCTTGCACGCCTTCGGCAGCAAAACGGGATCGGCAGCGCGCACGATTTCGGCGCCCGCAGCACCCAGTTGGTCAAACAGCCACGCCGAAGCGGTCGCCGGGTCGATCTGAACGCGCCGGCCTTTTTGCGCCTTCAGATGGGAGGCGAGTTCTTCCTGGGGACGAACCGTGACGCGGTTGCCGAGCCAGGCGTCGATGTCGGGCGTGAACTTGCGGCGATCGATGAAGAGCTCGACGTGACCGTCGCTGTTCAGCATCGCAAACGAGTGCGGGAACGGGGTGTGTGGAACGTCGGAGCCGCGAATGTTGAGCAGCCACGCAATCGACTCAGGCAACGTCAGCATGGCCGCGTCGTTCTTCGTGTCGCGCAGAGACTTAGCTATCCGTTCGCGTTTCGATTCCGACGATTCGCCGGCGTACTCGAGCGGCTGGGTCGTCACCGCGCCGAGCGGTGGGGCGGGTTGGTCGTCCCAGGTTGCGTCAAGGGGGTTGTCGGTTACGGCGACGAGCGTGCCGCCCGCTTTTCCAACGGCGGCTTGCAAGGCCTCGACGCCAGACGCTGTGTGGAGCCACGGGTCGTAGGCGAGCTTCGCGCCCTTCGGTAGGTTTCCCGCGATCCAATCAGGC
>JANLXP010000619.1:0-3060 GCA_031365165.1 Alphaproteobacteria bacterium | reverse complement strand
GAGCAGCCATTCGGGGGCGGCCGCGATCGGCACCTTTGCCGGCGTCAGGTACCATTCGTACGTCCTGCCGTTCGGGTGCACGCTGCCCGGCGCCAGCACGTAACCGCCCTCGCCGCGCACGTCGATGCCGGGGCCGAGCTTGCCGGCGGAGTTCTTCACGGCGAATTTCGGGTAGCGGAAATAGATGTGCATGCCCTTGCCCGTCGTCACCATCGGCGTGCGCGGAAAACCCTTTTTGTAGAATTCGCGCGTGCCCTCTTCGCTGTCGAGGTCGACGACGAAGATGCCGGAGAGTTCGCCGGTCGCGATGCCGCCGTTCAAATGCGGCGCGCGCTCCCACAGGCAGAGTTCGGAATGGGCCGCGCGTTCCTTGCGATAGCGCTCCCACGGGCCTAAGGGGCGCTTTTCGCGCGCCTTGACCGGGAAGACGGAGAAGCCAAAGCCTGCGAGTTCGTGCCACTGGATCATGCGGGCACCTGTGCGCGGGCTTCGATCCAGTGTTCGACCGCGTCGAGGCGGTAGCGGCAGAGGCGGCCCAGCTTAAAGTAAGGCGAGCCTTCGCCGGTTGCGCGCCACTTCGCCCAGGTCGAGGGCTTGATGCCCGTGATGCGGGCCAGTTCTTTTTCGTCGATCAGTGAGGGTTGGGTCATGTCGCCTCCGGGGTTGTGAGAGGAGGCGAATAAATAATACCCATACTGGGACAGAAAAATAGGCAATGCGTGCGCGCGATTTTTGTCCCAGCGCAAAAACACTTCGTCATGGCCGGGCTTGACCCGGCCACCCAGGGTTAGTGTCACCGCCGCAAGAGAATTGCGCACGAAGATACGAAGGGAGCGTTCTTCGCATCTTCGTATCTTCGTGTGAGAGATTCTGACCCACGGTGACCGTGGCCCTGGGTGGCCGGGTCAAGCCCGGCCCTGACGAGGATTTTTATGGCTACCAATCAGGAAGCGGCGCGGGCGCTGTGCCGGTCAAGGAACCCGGGCTTGGTTTGTTCGTTATGTGGGGTTGGGTCTTGGGTGCGAGTGTGGTGGGTAGGGTGAAGATTCTGATGGTCGACGCGTCATGACCGATCTCGACGCTGCTCGCGCGGCCGCCGTACGGCGGATCGAGGACAAGGAAAACGCCGAGAAGCCGCCCTATCCGCCCGCTTCGTCGGAGGATCTCGCGCGGGTTCGCCGCGCGCTCGTCACGCTCATTGTGTTTGCCGTCGGCGTCGTCATGTGGGCGGCGCAGGATATCCTTGTTCCAACGGCGATGGCCGTGGTGCTCGCGCTCGTGCTCACGCCGATCGTGGCCGCGCTCGAGCGCTTGCGCATTCCGACCGGCCTTGCCAGCGCGCTCGTCGTGCTGTTCGCGGCAGGTGCGCTTGCGGGCGGGGCGTATGCGGTGGCGCCAGGCGTCGCCAATTGGATCAAACGCGCGCCCGAGATCGGAAGCTCCATCGAGGCCAAGCTGCAACCGTTGAAGGGCTGGATCACGACCTATGAGTCGGCGTCGGACGAACTGGCGAAGATCACCGACGTCAGCAAAGACAAGCCCGGCACCACCGTCGTTGCGGTACCAAAGGACGACGCGACCGTCTTGGAGGTGGCGCCGGCCGTGTTCGCGCAGATGTTCTACGTGGTCGTGCTTGCGCTTTTCCTGATCGGCGGGCGCGACGTCTATCGCAAGCGCTTGATCATGTTGGCTACGGATCGCGCCGACCGCTTGCGCGTCGCGCATATTTTGAGCGACTCGTTGGAGCAGGTGTCGGAATACCTTTTCACGATGATGTGCGTCAGCATCGGGCTCACCGTCGTCGCGTTCGCGGCCTTTGTGATCGCCGGCATCGACAATGCGCTTCTGTGGGCCGTGCTGTTCGGGGTGGGCAGCATCATCCCCTATCTGGGTCCGACGGTCGCGATCTTGGGCTGTGCGCTGGTGCAGTTCGCGACGCAGCCAACGCTCGGCGATGCGGCGGTCGGGCCGCTGATCTTGCTTGCGATCAACACGATCGAGTCGAATTTCGTCACGCCGCACTTGGTCTCGCGCCGGGTGGGCGTGAGCGCGCTTGCGATCTTTGTCGCGATTGCGGTGTTGGTGTGGATGTGGGGGGCGGCGGCCTCGATCCTTGCGGTGCCGCTTCTCATTTTGTTCCACGCGATCGCGCGCAACATCGAAAGCCTGAAGCCTTACGCGGTGCTGCTAATGGAAGAAACCGCCGAGGCCACCGCCTCGGACGCGAAGACGCCCACAACGTGGCGCGATTATTTCGCCGGCATCGCAACGCGCCTTGGGCTTCGTAAAGCGGCTGTGGACGGGGCGGCGACGGCTCCGCCAGCCACGGATGCGGCCGCCGCCTGAGAGCGCGCAAATTATTTTGCCGAAGCCTGGAACCAGTTGGTTGGATGGGCGTTTTGTTGGGTACTTGGCCTACCCCCTCGATTAGGGCCGAGGACTTCTATAGGCGCGGATTCTCCCTTCCCCGGGAATTCGCGCCCTTTTTTTGGGAACCCGGCGGTCGGTTCCGCGTTGGAACTTTGATCCTTCACGAGGGCTCATGGCGCGATCCGTCTTCTGCAGCTTTCACCATCAGCCGGATTTGTTTCGGGTGCAGACGATCCGCGACGCCGGCTTGATCGACGGCAACCAGCCGGCGCGCGACGCTGCGTGGGAGGCGATCACGCGGGCCGGCGACACCGCGATCGAGACTTGGATTGCGGATCAGATGAACGGGCGGGCGGTTGCGATCGTGTTCGTCGGCGCGCACACGGCCCAGCGCAAGTGGATCGACCATGAGATCAAGCGGGCTTGGGATAAGGGGATGGGTGTGCTCGGCATTCACATCCACCGCCTGCTCAACTCGCAAAAGCAGCCGAGTGCGATGGGGGCGAACCCGTTCTTGCACCTGAGCTTCCTGAACGCCGGGGCCGAGATCCCCTGCCACGACCCGCCGGGCTGGAACAGCGCCTCCGTGCTGCAATCGATCGCCGAACATATGAACAGCTGGATCGATGAGGCGGTGGCGCTCAGGGCGAAGTCTTAGCAAACAAACTTCGTCATGGCCGGGCCTGACCC
>JANLXP010000518.1:0-5854 GCA_031365165.1 Alphaproteobacteria bacterium | reverse complement strand
GCCGTTTTCGCGTACCAGGGGAATCCGGCGAGGGGTGTTGCTATTTCTGTGTGACGAGTTCGACACGGCGGTTCTTCGCCTTGCCGTCATCCGTGCGGTTGTCGGCGATGGGTGTGGTTTGGCCCAGGCCCTTCGCGCTCATACGGTTTTGCCCGATCCCGCCTTTAACGATGGCCGCCATCACCGCTTTCGCGCGGTCTTCGCTCAGCTTTTGGTTCGAGGCCGGCGTGCCGACATTGTCGGTGTGGCCTTCGATGCTGATCTTGAGGTTTGGCGCACTTTTGAGCATCGCGGCGATTTCCTTGACCGTTGCGTCGCCGTCCGCCTTCAGCGCCGCCTTTCCGGTGTCGAAGTTGATGTAGAGCGCGATGAAGCCGTCTTTGTTCAGCGCGTCGAGCATCGCGTTCGCGCTGATGACCTGCGCCATCGCTTCGACTTCGACGACGGTCAGTTTGTAACTTTGAGTGGGCGCGCTCCAAACGTCGGGCTCGACCTTGACCCAGATGTCTTTGCCGTTTGCGTTCGCCTTCAACGTGGTTTCGCCGCCGTCGCCTTCGGACGGCAAGCGCTCGTAAACGACGGTGCCTTTGATCGTTTTTATGGCGTTTTGATAGTTGCGCAGAAGTTGCAGCGGCGACGGTTGTTTCTCCGGGCTTTCGTAGAAGTATTTGATCGTGGTCGCTTGGCCTTCGATCGTTTCCTTCTGCGCGCTGCCGCCGGCGGCTCTGCCGGTCGTGATTGGGATGGCGTTAAAGTTCTTCTCGTACTCGGTGATGAAGCTCTGCGGATAGCGTGTCAGCAGCGGATGGTCTTTCGAGCCGGCGACATCGTCGCCCGCTTGCGCAATGTGGCTCACGAGAAACAAACCGGCGGCGGCGAGAAGGCGCTTCATGCTTGGAACTCCCGAATCCGTGTGCGCGGGAGCATTGCCGCAACGCGGCCAAAGCGCAATTGACGGCGGCTACAACGAAGGCCGCGAAACCCTAGCTATTCCGCGGCTTGCTCGCCGACGTGCCAGGCGATCGGCGTGCCGTCGCGATTGAGGAATTGGCTGCGGCCGCTGTCGTCCGGTGGGTTCTCGCCGGTGCGCTGTTTGAACAAAACCAGAGCCTGCTCGAGAATGTGGCCCAAGTGCCAGAACTCGAGTTGGCCGCGTTCGGAGAAGAACTCGTTTTGGCGCGTGGCGCTTGGTGGGTGGATGGAAATCATCAAGCCGTAATCCGCGTCGAACGCATGACGGCTGCCTGCGAGGTCGCGCACTTCCGACGCGGCGGGCCCGCCGTCGGCGGAATGGCTGCACTGCACGACGGCGCTGCCTTCTTTGCCGTTCGCGAAGATGTCGACGCCGTAGTCGTGTGAGCGCTGGTTCAGTTTCACCATCCAGCCCCAGGCGACAAACAGTTTGCCGACTTCTTGCGCGAACACGTCGTTCGGCTTCATGCCTTTGCCGGCAGCGATCTTGCGAATGTCTTGTTGCCAGAACGCGGCCGACGTGCGGCGGCGCTGTTCGTTGATCCACAGACGCTCGGCTTCTTGGAACGCGTGGTAGCGTTCGCCGGCTGTCGCATAATGCTCACGCGCAACTTTTGCTTTTTTGTAGCCGCGCGATTGAAAGTGCGCGGCGACCGCGGCGAGGATCAGCGACACACCAAGGTAAGCCGCCCACTCCCATGCAGGCAGGCGAGCGAGGTCGATGGCGGGCAGCGTCGACAAACTGATCGGCGTGCGCACGAATGAGAAGTCGCCGACGAGCACGTAGTACGCGACGCCGACAACGCTCAGCGGCACTATGAACGACGACAGATAGCGCGCGCCGAATTGCTTCAGCTCTTTCTTTGTCGCGTCCATCGCGTCAGCAAGTTTGTCGTCGTCGAGATCGTCCGCTGTCAGGCCGTGCGCTGCTGCCGTCGGTCTGGGCGCGGTCCATGGGTTTGGGCCCATGGCGTCGGCGCCCGACAGCATCAGTCGTCCCTTGACGTCATTCTCTGACGGAAATGCCCCCTCGGCCACCGTCGATGCGCCCCCCAGCGCTCAAACCAGTCCAAGCTACCCAGTGACATTGATGGCATTTCGCGCGGGGCGTGTGGAGTGCCTTTCCAGCACGCTCCGTGCGGAATTTTAAGGCACGGGAGCGAGATGTTGGGTTAACGGTGCTGCCCAGGCATGGGGCTAGTGGTCAGGTGGCGGCCGGCAACAAGGCTTTGTGGGCGCATTGACTTGGTGGCCCGCGCCGCCCAGAGCTTCGCGGATGGACGCCGCCACACCTCTTTTTTCGACCGCGAAGCCGCCGCGCAAGGCAGCAGCGTTTCTGCCGATGTCGCGGGCGGAGATGGAGCGCTTGGGTTGGGACGCGTGCGACGTCGTGATCGTGACAGGCGATGCCTATGTCGATCACCCGAGTTTCGGGATGGCGATCATCGGGCGCTTGCTCGAAGCGCAAGGTCTGCGCGTCGGGATCATCTCGCAACCCGATTGGCAGAGTGCGGAGCCGTTCAAAGCGTTGGGCAAGCCGCGTCTGTTCTTCGGCGTCACCGGCGGCAACATGGATTCGATGGTGAACCGCTACACGTCGGATCGCCGTCTGCGCCACAACGACAATTACTCGCCGGGCGGCGAAGGCGGAAAGCGGCCGGATCGCTGCTCGGTCGTTTACGCGCAACGCTGCCGCGAAGCGTTCAAAGATGTGCCGATCGTGCTCGGCGGCATCGAAGCGTCGCTCCGGCGCATCGCGCACTATGACTACTGGTCGGACAAAGTGCGCCGCTCGATCCTGGCCGACGCGAAGGCCGACATTCTGCTCTACGGCAACGCGGAGCGCGCAATCGTCGAAGTCGCGCGTCGCATGGCGGCCGGTGCGAAGCCGTCTGAGCTCGACGATGTGCGCGGCGTTGCGCTGTTCAAATCGCGCGTGCCCGACGATTGGGTCGAAGCGCACGCTGACGATATCGAAAGCGCGGACGAAGGCGCGCGGCTGGGTTCGCCAAATACGGTCGTTCGGCTGCCGTCTTGCGAGCAAGTGATCGAAGATAAAGAGTCCTATGCACGCGCCTCGCGCGTACTGCACCGCGAAAGCAATCCCGGCAACGCGCGCGCTCTGGTGCAGCGGCATGCCGATCGCGAGCTTTGGCTGACACCGCCGCCGATCCCGCTCACGACAGCGGAGATGGATGGCGTCTATGATCTGCATTACGCGCGCGGACCCCATCCGTCCTACGGCGAAGCGAAGATCCCGGCATGGGAGATGATCCGCTTCTCCGTCACGATCATGCGCGGGTGTTTTGGCGGCTGCACGTTCTGCTCGATCACGGAGCACGAGGGGCGGATCATTCAAAGCCGTTCGGAAGACTCGGTGCTGAAAGAGATCGGCAACATCCGCGATAAGACGAAGGGCTTCACCGGCGTCATTTCCGACATCGGCGGGCCGACCGCGAACATGTACCGAATGGCGTGCAAGGATCCCGCGATCGAAAGCGCCTGCCGCCGCCCGTCCTGCGTCTATCCGGGCATCTGCCCGAACTTGAACACCAGCCACGAAGCGCTGATCGGCCTCTACCGCAAGGCCCGCGCGCTGCCGGGCGTGAAGAAGGTGATGGTGGCCTCCGGCGTACGCTACGACCTCGCGGTCGAGAGCCCCGAATACGTCGAAGAACTCGTCACGCACCACGTCGGCGGTCTGCTGAAGATCGCGCCGGAGCACACCGAAGACGGCCCGCTCTCGAAAATGATGAAGCCGGGCATCGGCAGCTACGACCGCTTCAAAGTGATGTTCGACGCAGCGGCGAAGAAGGCGGGCAAGAAGTACTACCTCATCCCATACTTCATCGCCGCCCACCCGGGCACGACCGACGAAGACATGCTGCAGCTTGCCGTGTGGCTGAAGAAAAACGGCTTCAAAGCCGACCAAGTGCAGACCTTCTTGCCGTCGCCGATGGCAAGCGCAACCGCGATGTACCACTCGGGCGTCAACACGCTGCGCGGCGTACGGCGCGGCGCATCGGAACGCGTGGCGAGCGTCACAGGCTTGCGCCAACGCCGCCTGCACAAAGCCTTCCTGCGCTACCACGATCCGGAAAACTGGCCGGTCCTGCGCGAAGCCCTCAAAGCAATGGGCCGCACCGATCTGATCGGCGCGGGTAAGCATCATTTGGTTCCTGCGACGCAACCGAGCGGATTTGTGGCGAAGCGTACCGCTGGCCAGAAGTTCACGACGAAGGGTGTGTTTCCAAAGGCGAAGCGGAACGCTTGAGATGACGCAGATCCGCCGCCGCTTCGGCATCCACTCCGCCTAAGGAAAAACGGTCCCCAATGTGGGTCACCGCGCTTCAGAGCACCACGGCCGCTTCGTCAAATTCGAGACGGGGTTGGCGCGGGAAGAGTTTTTCGTGGTCGCCGTAGCCCAGGTTGATGATGAAGTTCACCTTCCACTTTCCGTCGGGAAAGAACTCTGCGTTGACCTTTTCGGCGTCGAAGCCGGACATCGCGCCGACGTCGAGACCCAGCGCGCGAGCGGCGATGATGAAGTACGCGCCTTGAAGTGACGAGTTGCGGAACGCGGTCTCGTGGATCAAAGCGTCGTTGCCGTGGAAGTATGAGCGGAAGTCGGCGTATGGCATGAGCTTGGGGAGTTGTTCGTGGAATTCCGTGTCCCAGGCGATCAGCACAGTCACGGGCGCCGCACGCGTCTTGTCGACGTTTGTCGGCGCGAGTGCGGGAACGAGACGTTCGGTCGCCTTCTTGCTCTCTAGGAAAACGAAACGGGCGGGCGATGCATTGGCGCTGGTGGGTGCCATGCGGGTGAGACGGTAGAGTTCTTCCAGTGTGGCGCGCGGGATGGGTTCGGGGCGCCAGGCGGCGTGGGTGCGGGCCTCTAAGAAGAGCTGGTTCAGGGCTTCCTTGGCGATCGGCTTTGTCTTGAAACTCAGGGTTTCTGCGGCGGACATGGCTTGCTCCTGTGGCGGGAACGATTGGTAACCTCGGTTCTCGATCGATCCTTAGTTATTTTCTGTAACTACCCCTATATTGGAGGCTGATCGAAGCTTGCAAGACGGCACATTCATGTCACCCAGTCACAAAGAGAGAACCGCTGCAGTGCCGCCGGGACACAATCCGGAAGCGTGCCCCGCAGTGCGTGAAGTGCTGAACCGCGTCGGCGACAAGTGGAGCGTGTTGGTGGTGAGCCTCTTGGGCGACGAGCCGAAACGTTTCGGCGAATTGCGCCGTGCGACGGAGGGGATTTCGCAGCGCATGCTGACGCTGACATTGCGCGGGCTCGAGCGCGACGGACTGGTCACGCGAACGGTGGAGGCAACGATCCCGCCGAAGGTGGAATATGAACTGACCGAGTTGGGACGCACGCTGCTCGTGCCGGTGCATGCGCTGGCGCAATGGGCGATCGAGCATCGCATGCGGATTCATGAGGCGCAGCAGCGGTATGACGTGGAGAATGCGCGCCGAGAGAACGCCGCCTAAGCAAGAGCCTCGTCCTCTTCCTCAAAGAGAGACTGAGTTGACGGGCGGCTTGGTTTTAACCGCTGCTTATGCGTAGCATCTGGCAGTAGACCGCAGCCCTGCGCTGGAGTTTCAAGCATTGAAGTGCGTAGCGTGCGGAAGCGACAACCCTGATCGCGCGAAGTTTTGCGTCGAATGCGGCGGCGCGTTCGTGGCGCGGTGCAGTGCTTGCAACATCGAGCTGCCGGCCGGGGCTAAATTCTGCTTGGAATGCGGAACGAAGGTGGGTGCGTCGCCGCCGACGGCTTCGGTGCCCGTCCGCGAAACCCCGAAGCACCTCGCCGACAAGATCCGGCAGTCGAAGGCAGCGGTCGAGGGTGAGCGCAAGCAGGTGACGGTTCTGTTC